>CANBFZ010000189.1 GCA_947367725.1 uncultured Eubacterium sp. | reverse complement strand
AATTGGAAACAAAGTAATTTAACCTCAGAAATATTTTCACAAGTATTTTACGGAAATAAAAAATGGTTTGCTTGTTCATATTATAGCACATTTGATCCGAGCTCTTATTCCGGTGTTTATACTTCGATTGGAGCAGAATAGTGAAAAAAGATTGATATCTTCACCCTGCCGCCTTGTCATGG
The DNA here is from genome assembly GCA_947367725.1 of uncultured Eubacterium sp. Taxonomy (GTDB): domain Bacteria; phylum Bacillota; class Clostridia; order Peptostreptococcales; family Anaerovoracaceae; genus Senimuribacter. Next base: position 4,640 of record CANBFZ010000189.1, on the reverse strand, counting down.
GCAGGGTGATTCTTTTTCCGGTAGGCAGAAGATTTGTGTGCAGCAGTATGCAACTACCTGCCTACTGCCAGATTGTCATGACACAACCGTCCACGTTGTTGCCGGAAACCTCCGTAATCGGCGCTTCATCAGCTGTCTGCACTGGTGTTTCTCCTGCAAAATAGACTGCAATTTGCCTGCCGTGCTGCTGCAGAACGAACGGATTTCCCTGGGAAAACTGGTGCAGATAGTCAATATATTCCTCCAGACAGAATCCCATCTGCACCATAATTTCTGAGTGGGGATATCCCACATAGCGGAAGTGCCAGGGTTCGCAGGCGATGCCAGTGATGTCCTCTTTGTCCTGGGTGTATCTTTGCACAAAACCGTACCGGCTGGCTGCGCTGCGGAAACGCTCGCAGATGCCTGTATCTGGAAAGTCTGGACAGAGAAAATCAATGTCTGCCGCTTTTTGCGCAAGATCGATGGCAAGCCCGGTCTGATGTTCGCTGCATCCCGGCTTTGCCACATATTTTCCGGTAAAATCTGCACCATGTTCCAAGAGCGAACTGCGATAAATCTCCACCTGTTGGGAAAAGGAGCGGTAACCGCTGACGGGTACGATTTCATCTGTGGCACCTACCGCATTGAGAAGCTGACGAAGACAGGCGGCAGCACGATGTTCCAGCAGAACTTGCGGAAAAGTGTCCAGCACGGGCACACAGCGGGGTGCATCAGTCTGCAGCAGCGGATACTGGGCGCTGACTAAAATTAAATTGCCGCTGAATCGTTTGTAACCGTAATTCATGTGCAAACCTCCTTTCTATTTACACGCTGGTGGCGTCTGCAAGCAGTCGCTCTACAATATCCGAGTAGGAAAGACCAACGCCTCTTAGCATATTCGGATAACGGCTCACAGCGGTGAAGCCTGGAATGGTGTTGACCTCATTGAATACAATCTCTCCCGCTGGCGTGAGGAACAGGTCGACCCTGGCAAAACCGCTGCAGCCTAGTGCCCGGTAGACTGCAGCCGCAGCATGCTGGATGCGTTGTTCGGTGGCGGCATCGATGCGGGCAGGCATATGAATTTTTGCAGTTCCCTGGGTGTATTTTTCCGTATAGTCAAAAAATCCGTGAGATAATTCGATTTCATCTACTCTGCCTAGCGTCAGGGTATCGGTACCCAGTATGGCGCAGCCCACTTCAAAGCCGTCAATATTTTCCTCTATAATGATTTCACTGTCAAAGGAAAATGCCAGCGCAGCCGCGGCAGGCAAATCTGCTGGAGATGTTACCTTTGTAATACCGAAAGAGGAGCCGGCGCGCAGCGGCTTTACAAACAGCGGGTAGGTTAAGGCAGCAGTCGCTTCCGTCAGTTCTTCTGCAGACGGCTGATAGAAGAAATAAGCGGCTTTCGGTGCTTTTACGCCGGCAGAAGCCGCCAGCAGATGGGCACGGTGTTTATCCATACATAGGGCAGAAGACATGGCGTCACAGCCGACGACAGGAATGCCGGCAAGTTGTGCCAGCCCTTGCACTGTGCCGTCTTCGCCATTTTTTCCATGCAGCACGGGAAAAACAGCGTCCAGCCGGATGGTTTCCTGGACGTCGCCTTGCTGCTGACAAAGTCCATGGACTTCTCGATCTGGCGAAAGCATGGCGGGTATGCATTTCTCTTTGTGATTGTGCCAGGTGTCGTTTAAAATCGCTTCATATTCGCCGGTATAGTGAAACCAGCGACCGTCTTTGGTGATACCGATTGTAATAATCTGATATGCCTTGGGATTGATGTGCGTTAACACCGCATAAGCAGATTTCAGTGACACTGGATATTCTGGAGAAGCGCCTCCAAATAAAACAGCAATATTCTTTTTCATATAGTTAAACCCCCTCTTTGATTGTAATTGTTTTTGGCAGCGGATAGTCAATGATGCAGCGGTTGTGATAAAGGACTTCCGTCGATTCCTGTCCGGTAAAGCAGCTGCGCTTTTTGCGAGCCACAGCCGATTCTTGGTAGATGACGCCATCTTGCAGAATGTAATCGCAGATTGGATTGAAGACCTCATACTCGTAACATTTTTCGCAGTCGCTGCGGATCGCACCTTTGATAAAATCCCCGTCAAAGGTGACGGAAATCTGGAATGCATGACTGGTGTGATTCTTAACTTTTAAATCTAGCCAGCCTTCGGCAATGGTAGCGTCAATGCCCGCAAGTTCCTCTGGGTCTACTGGCGGAATGGCTTCTGAGGCGTGACCATGGCGCTCGGTCACGGTCAGTGGCGTATGGAGAAATATCCAGTAAAGTAAATTGCTCAGCTGACACAGTCCGCCGCCATATTCTCCCGTAATTTTGCCGTCTACCAGACTGAGTCCGTCCAGATATGGTTCCTCTTTGTCCGCGTCTTTGATAGCATAGCAAAGGGAAAAACTTTCTCCCGGCCTGATGACAACGCCGTTGACTTTGGCGGCAGCCAGTTTCAGGTTGTGTACTTTGTTGTATTGATATTGCAGGTCAAAGCCGCTCTTTCCATTGATCATCAGCGCATCTGCTGTAAAGATTTCGTAAGGCAGTGCTTTTTTCTGCGGCTTGCACGCGTAGTGATTTCGATCCAGGCGCATGCCTGTGTAAAAAAACAATTTTCGCTGAAACTGCCGCAATGGCAGCAGCCATGGAAATTGCTCAGTCAGTCTTTTTCTGTGCATGGAATCCTCCTTATAAAAAAATCACAATCCTTTGATATGGCTTTATCATATCAGGATTGTGATTGGAAATCTTATCAGAGTGCTGATGCAGCGCTGAACATTTTGCGACGATTTTCTTACAAAATTCTCACATTGGCAGCGCTACATCAAATCGAATGACGTCATTTTGGCTGAATGCTGTGATTGTACCGCCGTGGAGCTCTACGATTTCTTTGGCGATGGCAAGTCCAAGACCTGCGCCGCCGCTCTTTGAGGAACGAGAGGTATCCAGACGGTAGAATTGCTCAAACAGGCGAGACAATTTTTCTTCTGAAATCGTATCGCCATCGTTTTCAAAGGTAAGGCATATTTGATTTTCTGCCAGTTTGGCGCGGATGCGAATGCTGCTGTTCTCAAAACTATAGTTGACCGCATTGCGCAGAAGATTATCGAAGACCCGCTGCAGTTTGTCTGGATCGCAGCGCAGCAGAAGGTGTGGGTCTGCTTGTAGGTCGATCGAAAGCTGTTTTGCATCCAGCATTGGCTGAAATTCGTAAATCAGCTGTTCCAGCATCAGAGACAGATTGATCTGCCGCTTTTCCAGGGAAATATGGGACAAATTAAATCTGGTGATATCAAAAAATTCATTGATCAGATCATCGAGCCGCTCTGCTTTATCAATGGCAATGTCCATGTAGTGCAAGCGCGTTTGCTCGGAAATCTGCGGTTCGTCCCGCAGCAATGTCAGATAGCCAATGACCGATGTGATTGGAGTTTTCAAGTCGTGGGCCAGGTAGGTAACTAAGTCATTTTTGCGTTGTTCGGCTTCTTTTGCAGCGCGGCGGCTGTGCATGGCATCCAGTTTTATCTGATTCAGCTGCCCTTCCAGCCCAGACAGCTGTGGCGGCAGCTCTACGAGAGAGTCGTCTTGCCGGTTGACAATTTCTGCGGCGTCAATGAGCGCCTGAAAATAGCGAAACGGCTTGAACCAGTAGTGCAGCGCAATGGTAACAAAACCGATTGCGTAATACAGAAATGTAATGAGAAGCAGGTTCTGCTGCAGTGCCATAGCAATTCTATAGAGCGGTTCATCGCCTTGCCAGACGAAAAAACGGAAAAAGAATGTTGCTAGAATATAGATGCCTACGCCGCTGAACAGGAGCAAAAGTGCAGCAGCTATCATACGCAGAAGCAGCATCCATGCCAACTTTCTGCTTAGTGTATTAGTCTTCAATTTTATACCCCACTCCCCATACGGTTTTAATAAATTTTGGATGCTTGGCAGGCTCTTTCAGCTTTTCACGAAGTCTGCCGATGTGTGCCATCACAGTATTATTGCTGTTATTTAAATATTTTTCGCCCCAGACTTCTTCGAAGAGTTCTTCGGAAGAAACCACTTTGCCTTTGTGTTCGCACAGATACCACAAAATAGAAAATTCCAGGGGCGTCAAGTTGATTTGTTTGCCATAGAGGGTACAGATGTGGGTTTCTTTACTGATTACAAGCCCGCGGATATCGTGCATGTTGGCGATGGGTTTTTCTGCTGCCTGGTTGTAATTTTTATATCTGCGGAGCTGTGTTTTGACCCGCGCAATGACCTCTAGCGGGTTAAACGGTTTTGTGATGTAGTCATCTGCGCCTAATGTCAGACCCATGATTTTGTCCCCATCCGCCCCTCTGGCTGTGAGGATGATGATGGGGCAGTAGGACTTCTCCCGAATCTTCTTGCAGAGCTGAAAGCCGTCCGCATCGGGCAGCATCACGTCCAGGAGCGCCAGATCCAGGTCTGTGTGTGCAATGCAGTCCAGGGCCTCCGCGCCGGTATAGCACTTGTGAACCGTGTAGCCGTCATTTGTGAGGTAAAGCTCCAGCACGTCGGCCAGTTCCTTTTCATCGTCAACTACCAGGATGTGAGTGAGGTTGTTCACAGCGTTTGTCACGTTACTTCCGCTCCCTTTTTTTCTTGCAAATGCCAACAA
>CANBFZ010000188.1 GCA_947367725.1 uncultured Eubacterium sp. | reverse complement strand
AAGGATTTCTGAATGATATAAAGCGAACTTGTTACACGGATTTTTATCCCTTTGGGATTTTTCCTGCCAAGGAATTGGAGCATATGACCTTTGAACCGATTACATTTTTTTATGGCGGCAACGGCTCAGGAAAGACAACCCTGATCAACGTGATTGCGGAGTGCATCGGCGCCCGGCGAAGCGCTTCTTATAATAAGAGCAGCTTCTTTGGTGATTTTACAGAGCGATGCAGTCCGGACTGGGCGTCTTTCTATCAGGACAGTACGGTGATTACCAGTGATGATGTGTTCGATTATATCTTTGATTTGCGTGCCCTCAATGAGGGCGTGGACGTAAAGCGAGAAGCGTTGCTGGAGGAATATACGAAACTGAAATCCGCCAGATTTCAGCTTCGATCCCTGTCGGATTATGAACAGCTGAAAAAAGTCAATGATTCCCGCAGGCACAGCGGCAGCGAATTTGTCCGCCGCAATTTGATGCAAAATGTACCGGAGCGCTCCAATGGGGAAAGTGCATTATTGTATTTTACCAACAAGATTGAAGCGAATCAGATTTATCTACTGGACGAGCCGGAGAACAGTCTGTCTGCGGCGTACCAGCAGGAACTGCTACGTTTTATTGAGGATTCGGCAAGATTTTATCACTGCCAGTTTATCATCGCGACCCATTCGCCTTTTCTGCTGGCGGCAGACTATGCAAAGATTTATGATTTGGACGCTGTGCCCGTTTGTGCGCGCAGATGGACGGAATTGGAAAACGTACGCAGATACTATGACTTTTTTGTGGCGCATCGAGAAGAGTTTGAGAACGAAAAGAAGTGACCGGAGGAAATCCGGCAGTAAATAGAAGGAGGTGTGCACGATGCGGCGCTGCATTGTAGCGGCTCCATGCAAGGCCTAGGGCGAAACTGCATGGAGTGAATGGAAATAAATTTCCCGTTCGCCCGAAGGCTTTGCGACTTGTTAGAAACATTACAATGGTGGACAAGAAAAAGGAGCAAAGTCTTATGAACAATTTAAAAATGATAGGGAAGGAACTTCACAGTTTCCTGATTTTGTGGTCTACGCAGTCGTTATCGCTTTTGGGAAGTTCGATGACCAGCTTTGCGCTGATCTTATGGACGTACCAGGCGAGGGGATCGGCGCTCACGACAGCGCTTTTAGCGGTGTGCTCTTATGCGCCCTATGTGGCGATGAGCATCTTTGCGGGCGCGCTCAGCGACAAGTGGAATAAGAAGTTGACGCTGCTAGCAAGTGATAGTTTTGCGGCAGCCTGTACAGCTTTCGCACTGATACTGTTAAAGACAGAACAGCTGGAAATCTGGCATTTGTATCTGCTTAACGCCTTAAATGGACTGATGGGGACGGTGCAGCAGCCTGCTATGGAGCTCACGGTCAGCTTGCTTGTACCGAAGACGCATTATCAAAGGGTATCCGGTCTGCGTTCGCTGTCCAATTCTGTAGTGAATATTTTGACCCCTGCGGCGGCAACGGCGGTTTATGCAGTATGCGGGCTTTCCGGCGTGATCTATTTTGACTTGGCGACGTTTGTATGTGCCTTTATGGCGCTTAGCTTGTGGATCAAGATTCCAGCTGTACGCGCTGACGATGGAGAAAAAGAACCTTTGCTGCAGGCGGCAAAGGCGGGACTTTTTTATCTTGTAAAGAATCGTGGGATTCTGGATCTGATGTTGTTTTTGGCGACCATCAATTTGACGGCGTCCATGTACAACGCAGCGTTTCCCGCCATGCTGCTTTCAAGAGCGGGCGGCGGCGAAAGCGCGCTGGCTGTAGTCAACATGGCGACAGGCTTTGCCATGATAGCCGGCAGTATTGCGGCGTCATTGATGCCTGCGCCTAAAAAACGGGTTCGCGTGATTCTGAATACATTGCTGCTGTCCATGAGCACGGAGAATTTCATTCTGGCTTTTGGCAGCTGCGTGCCGGTCTGGTGCATCGGTGGCGTACTGGGATGGATTTGGATTCCCATCATGCAAGCCAACATGGATGTGGTCATGCGAAGTCATATTCCTGTGGAGATGCAGGGTCGGGTCTATTCTGCCCGCAATACACTGCAGTTTTTCACCATTCCGTTGGGATATTTTCTGGGTGGCATCTTTGTGGATCGCGTGTTTGAACCGTTTATGGCGGCACAAAATGCGAATGGATTTTTGTGCAGTCTTTTCGGCAGCGGTAAAGGTTCCGGCGCAGCGCTTTTCTTTTGTGTGATTGGCGTGCTGGGCGTGGTAACCTGTCTGGCATTTCGAAAGGACAGACACATCTGGAAGCTGGAGGAGTAGATAGATAAAAATGCAGGGTCGCCGGAGGGCGACCCTGTTTTGCTGACTACTTGGGATTTGTAAAGAGTTTGTTGCGGGAGATAGGAAAAACCGAAACAAACTCTTTCCATTATCCATTTTAACATTTCAATCCACTGGAATTCCCAGACGCAAAAAATTTTATCACAGGAAAAATATAAAATCAAGCATAAAATACATTTTCCATTTTAACGAATATTATATTGCAAAATTTTGGAAATTGTGTTATCTTAAAGAAAAACAAATAAGAAGGAGGTGAAAAACATGACAATAAAAAAGGATGTCCATTTAGCACATCTGGTGGAAAAAGATGAGGCTTTTAGGGCGCAGTCTGTGCGCGAACATGCGCACCAGACTGCTGCATATGCAGGGGAATGTCTGAAACATGCCGGACTTGCCGATACAGGATATCTCGCAGGATTGCTCCATGATATGGGAAAGTGCAGGACAGCTTTTACGATATATCTTGAACAAGCTGTCGCAGGGCAACATCCTGCCAAAATCAATCATACCTTTGCAGCGGTAAAGTTTATCATGGAAAAAGCAGAGCACTTAGAGAAGAAAGATACCCTTAGTACACTTGTCTGTGAAATACTGGCATCAGCAGTGGGGATGCATCATGGATTGTGGGATCTTTACAAGCCTTTAGATCCCAGCGCTAAGGACGGACTGTCGCATCGGGTTGAAACGCCGGAAGAAGAAATAGGCTATTCGGAAGTGGTGCACAATTTCTTTCAGGAAGTTGCAGATGAGCAGGAAGTTGACGCACTGTTTCTGAAGTCTGTAGAGGAATTAAGGCATGTGGTGCAGAAGATTTTGCAGATTAAGGATTTTCAGAGCGAAGGAAAGAAACTTTGCTGCGGATATCTCACCAGACTGATTTCTTCTGCGGTAATAGAAGGGGATCGCAGAGACACAGCGGAATTCGATGATGGGAAAACCAAAGAAAGGAATGAAAAGCGATACCAGGGCAGCAAGGATTTTTGGCAGGAGCAGCTTACTGTTATGGAAGAAAAGATGCGGGCAGATTTTAAGTATACGACAGCTATTTCCAAGGTGAGAGGCCAAATCTCGGAGCAGTGTAAAGCCTTTGCGAAACGGGAAGGCGGTATCTATCGATTGACTGTTGATACGGGAGGCGGCAAGACTTTATCGTCCTTGCGTTATAGCCTTGCCCATGCCATGGAATACGAAAAAGACAGGATTATATTCATCATTCCACTTCTCAGCGTGCTGGATCAAAATAGCCAGGATATTAAGGATTATTTGAAAGATCCTAATGCGGTGCTGGAACATCATTCTAATGTGGTGAATACGGAGGAAGATGAGGAAGCTTGCAGTCAACGCGAGCTTCTGACGGAAAGCTGGGACGCGCCGGTTATAGTCAGCACGATGGTACAGCTTCTGCATGTTTTATTTTCGGAGAAAACCAGCGCGATCAGGCGTATGCAATCCTTGTGCAACAGTGTCATTGTGATTGACGAGATACAGATGCTTCCGCTGAAATTTATGCAGCTTTTTGCCGCACAGCTGGAATTTCTGGCTGCATGCTGCGGTACCACCATTGTACTTTGCTCTGCAACGCAGCCGGCATTTGATCGATTAAATTGGCCGGTGCATTTTGGCGAAAAAGCAGAGATGGTGCGTCTGGATCAAGAAACGAACAAAGTGTTTAAACGGGTAAACATTGTTGATCGGACAACTCCGGAGGGGATGTCTTTGGAAGAACTAGCGGATTTTGCGCAGGAGCAGATACTGCAAAAGGATTCGCTGCTTGTCATATGCAATACAAAGAATACGGCGAAAGAACTTTATCGCAAACTGGAACAGTGCAAAGAAAACGGCTGGGACCTGTATTATCTTTCGACCGCGTTATGTGGAAAACATAGAGAACAGGTGCTTGCTGCCATTGGGAAAAAGCCGGGGCTCCATGAAGACCGAAAAGTGATCTGTATTTCAACGCAGATGGTGGAATGCGGGATCGATTTTTCGTTCCAGTGTGTCATCCGGGTTCTTGCCGGGATTGAGAATATTGTGCAGGCAGCAGGTCGGTGCAACAGAGGCAACGAGTGGAACCACATCTGTGATATGTTTATCGTGAATTTGCAGGAAGAAAGCTTGCGATTTCTGCGGGAGATTAAAGAAGCACAGGACTGCTGCAGACAGATTCTGAATCTGCAAAGAGGTAAAGTTGATTTGTTGTCCAAAGATACAATCTCTGCATATTATAAAGCTCTTATGGATTCTACATATTTTAAAAAGCAAATTACCTACCCTGTAAAGACATCCGACCTCGATTTTTCGATATTGGAGTTGCTCAGTGTGAATCGGTGCAATGAAGATCGGAAACGCATTTTACGGCAGGCTTTTTTAACAGCAGGCAAGAACTGTGAGGTATTTGATACAAAAAAGACAGATGTGATTGTGGAATTTGACGATGATGCGAAAAAAGCGATTGACAATCTGACGTCAAAACAGGGCTTCAGCAATGGCGTAATCAGAGACTTATCTTTTGTAAAACA
>CANBFZ010000187.1 GCA_947367725.1 uncultured Eubacterium sp. | reverse complement strand
CGGAGATCACTCCAATACTGATTGCCGTCAAATCACTCACCCTACTTTCTTCTAATAATTTTACCCGGTCTTGCTTCCGTATGTGCACCATCTCTTACGACTGGCGTACCGTTTACGAAAGTGCAGCAAATGCCCTGCGGATACTGCACCGGATTAATATAATTCTCGTTGGTTGCCAGGCGATCAAAGTCGATAATATTGATATCCGCCCAGTACCCTTCTTTCAGATATCCTCTGTCCTGAAGCCGCAGCCAGTCGGCACATTTTCCTGTAATCTGTCTGATGGTATCTTCCACTCTTTCATGTCCGAAGTGAAGAATATAGTTGACCATGCTGTAGTAAGTATTCGGATGTACCAAAATATCAGGGAAATCTTTCTTGTTGCCAAAGGTGCCAAATCCATCAAAGTTGAATGCATCGATGCCCACCAGTGCCAGTTTATGATGCAAAAGAGACTTTACGATTTCCGGATGGAATCGAATCACCCGCGTACGCATCATCGGATCCTCATGCAAAAGTCTCAGTACCGTATCTACACAATCCTGATCCTGTTTGCGATCAAAAATATCGCAAATACGTTTTCCTGCATACGTCGCATTTGAAGACGACAAAATGTGCATCCACTTGCTCCATTCAGGGAACTTTCCTGGATTGATCAGTCCGCCTCTTCCAGACAAAATCCAATCTTTCAGCCATTTACGAAAATCTCTTTTCTTCAGATTTTCGATAAACCGCTCCACTGATCCGCTGATGCGAATCCATGGCATAAAATACCCTGCTAGATATGGGATATACTCAAATCCCGCGTCAGTATTAGGAATTACATCAAAGATAAAATCAATACCTTCCGCTTCCGCTGCATCGATAAACTGCAGCGTCTTTTCTGCCCTGCTCTGTGGTGTTTCTCCTTCGCCCAGCGGTGTTGTATAATACAAATCAGAAAGGTGATTCATATGCAGTCTGACCCCTGTGCGCCTTGCCACTTCAAAGCCTTCCTGCAGCCCTGCAATTCTGGTCTTTTCATCGGCGCCGCGGTTCTTCCAGTGTGTCGTATAAATGCCGCCAGCATCCTTTACCATCGACACCAGACTGCTGATTTCATCCAGGTCTGCATAACTGCCAGGCGCATAATCCATGCCTGTCGTCATGCCCCAAACACCGTCAGAAAGCGCCTGCTCCAGATACCGCTTCATCTCCGTCAATTCCGTCTCATCCGGTTTTCTGTTGTCTCCACCCAAAACCTGCGCGCGAATATCACCATGGCCTACATTCGGAATATAGTTGTAAGAAATCCCCTGATCCTCCAGGCGTTTCATATATTCACCCATGGTATTCCAGTCGATCTTCGTGTTGAAATAGGCTTCAATCACAGGCGCCACTTTTTCTCTTGGCAAAATCGTGTTCGCGTCTTCCACATAAGGATCTACAAGATCCCAGGCGTCGTATTCCCAGAATTTTCTTACCCACACTTTATCCATCGGTGCAGGTGTGGCGCCGCAGTTTCCGCAATAGCAGGTTGTAATACCCTGTTTTACTGTGCTTTCACCTCTCGGGAACAGAAACAGGGTCTGATCGCCATGGGAATGCATATTGATAAAACCAGGACAAACCACCTTGCCCTCTGCATCAATGACCGTGCCTGACGCATCCGCCTCTTTTAGATCACCGATGCAGACAATTTTGCCGTCTTTGATGCCTAGATCTGCAACATAACTATCTGCGCCGCTTCCGTCAACAATGGTTCCTCTTTTAATTATGTAATCATACATTTGTCATACCTCCAATGCCAAATTACAGCCGTTTTATTGATCTGTCCGTCTCTTACACCGCGGAAGACTCCGCAAGATGACACGCAACAAAATGTCCCGGTTTGATTTCCTGCAATTCCGGTTCACAGCTTCTGCAGATATCTTTTGCCAACGGACATCTGTTTGCAAACCGGCAAATCGGTTCAGGGTTGACTGGCGATCCAATTTCCCCTTTTAATAGAATCCGCTCTTTTTTATTGCGCAGATTCGGAACAGGAATGGCGGACAAAAGCGCTCTGGTATAAGGATGCAGCGGCGTATCGAACAAGTCTTCTGTCGGCGCCTTTTCTACCAGCTTGCCCAGATACATGACCGCGATATGATCTGCAAAGTGATTTACCACAGATAAATCATGGGTAATAAAAATGTAAGTCAGTCCCAGCTTTTCCTGCAGTTCATCCATCAGATTGAGGATCTGTGCCTGAATCGATACGTCCAGCGCAGAGACCGGCTCATCACAGACGATAAATTTCGGGTTAGAGGCAAGGGCTCTTGCGATACCGATTCTCTGTCTTCTGCCGCCATCCAGTTCGTGGGGATACGCATTGATCAATCTTTCCGCCAAGCCAACCGTTTCCATCAGCTCCAGCACTCTGTTCAGGCGCGCCTCTTTATTGGTAATAATCTTATTGATTTTCAGCGGCTCCGCAATAATTTCACTGACCGTTTTTCTCGGATCCAGTGACGAAAACGGATCCTGAAAGATGATCTGCATCTCTTTGCGCATATCACGCATGTCACGTTTTGACAAAGCCCGGATATCTTTTCCGTCAAACAGAATTTCACCGTCTGTCGCTTCCAGCAGTCTGAGAATGACTCTTCCTGTCGTGGATTTGCCGCAGCCGGATTCGCCTACTATGCCCAGCGTTTCTCCCTCCTTGATGGAAAAGGAAACGCCGTCCACCGCATGCAGCATACCCTTCGGCGTGCTGAAATACTTTTTTAAATCTTTCACTTCCAGTAAAACTTTTTCATTACTCATCTGTTTTACCTCCATCTCCAATCTGTTTTCCACAGGAATACAGATGGCACTCCACATAATGCGTATCGCTGATGTTTATTTTTTCCGGTTTCTTTGTTTTACAAATCTCCATCGCGTAATTACACCGCGGACAGAACGCACAGCCTTCCGGCAGATTGCTCGGATCTGGCATCAAACCGCGAATTGGCTTCAGCTTGGAAGTTCTATTGGTTACGTCCGGCAAAGAATTGAACAATCCTTCTGTATACGGATGCTTTGTATGTTCAAAGATATCGACCAGTGCACCGTGCTCTACAATCCGCCCTGCATAAATGACAGATACCGCATCGCAGGTTTCTGCCACAATGCCCAGATCGTGGGTAATCATAATCATGGCGGTATTGAGTTTTTGTTTTAAACTGCGCATCATTTCCAGCACCTGTGCCTGGATCGTTACATCCAGCGCCGTTGTCGGCTCATCGGCAATGAGAACCGAAGGACTGCATGCCAGCGCAATGGCGATTACAACTCGCTGCTTCATGCCGCCAGAAAACTGATGGGGATAATCCTTTGCACGAAAGCCAGGAATACCAACCAGTTCCAGCATTTCCTTTGCTTTTTCTTCCGCTTCTTTTGCAGTACAGTTTTCATGATAAGAAATGACTTCTGCAATCTGATCGCCTACGGTCAGCACCGGATTCAAAGAAGTCATCGGATCCTGGAATATCATGGAAACATCTTTTCCTCTGAATTTTTCCAGTTCTTTCAGGGAAGCGTGCAAAACGTCCTGTCCGTTTACAACAATCTGTCCGGCAGTAATCTCTCCCGGCGGCGACTGAATCAGATTCAGCATCGCAAGACCGGTTGTGGTTTTTCCGGCGCCGGTTTCCCCGACCAAACCCAGCGTCTTTCCTTTTTCAATCTGCATGCTGACACCATTTACAGCTTTCACACAGCCATCCGGCGTATTGAATGCAACGTGCAGATCTTCGATATATACCGCATATTTGGCAGCGATCTCCTGCAGCTCCTCCGCCGTCAACGGTTTACAGTTCTCAGAAACACCTGCCGCCTTTATCTTTCTCGTCTTTCTTTCTCCCATCTTTCACGTCCTCCTATTTCAACTTCGGATCCAGTGCGTCACGCAAACCGTCGCCCAGCACATTCAGCGCCAGTACGATCAGCATGATAGCAAGACCTGGGAATAAAACCATGTGCGGATTGTCTCTGATAAATTCACGGCTGCCCGAAAGCATGGCGCCCCATTCCGGCGTCGGCTGTTTAATTCCAAGACCGATAAAGCTGAGAGAAGCTGTAAATACAATGGCCTTGCCGATTCGGAGTGTGCACTGCACAATCAGCGGTGCAAGACAGTTGGGCAGAATATGGGTCAAAATAATGGTGCTGTCTTTGGCGCCGATGGCTCTTGCCGCTTCAATAAATTCCTGATCCCGCACCGTGAGAACCGACGCTCTCGTCACGCGGGCAAATCCTGGTACCGAAGCCACACCTACGGCTAACAGAAGGTTTATCATACTTGCGCCTAACGCAGTTACAATTGCAGTTGCCAGCAACATAGCCGGGATAGCCAGGAACACGTCCAGAACACGCATAATACCGTTATCAATTTTTCCGCCGTAATAGCCTGCAACCGCACCGAGAAAACCACCGAATAGGAGAGATATTGCTACCGAAATCGCGCCTACATAAAGGGAAATTCTGGTGCCGTGTACAATTCTTGCAAAGATATCGCGCCCCATTTCGTCTGTTCCAAACCAGTGTTCTGCTGACGGTTTCTGCAGTCTGATCGCCATGTTCTGTTGAATGGCTACATCATCGTAATCAGCAATAACGTCAGCAAAGATTGCAGTCAATACCATGATAACAACGATAATCAGCCCCAGTACAGCCATTTTATTTTTACTGATTCTGACCATGACGTCTACAAACTGATTTTTCTTCTTATATTTCCTGCTGATTTCAGATGCTTGCTGTTTCATCTTCTTTCCTCCCTTCTTATTTGTATTGCGCCTTGATCCGCGGATCAATATATGCATAGAGAATATCCACAATCAAGTTAACAACACAGAAGCAGATTGC
>CANBFZ010000186.1 GCA_947367725.1 uncultured Eubacterium sp. | reverse complement strand
CTTTACAACGTACGTCACTCCGCCATAAACAAAGCAGATGCCAAGTCCGCAGCACAACATACTGACTGCCCCAAATCGAGACATTGCTATTAAAATTTCGCCCAGAGGCGTTTGTGTTACTAAATCGATTGCGTAAATCGAAGATCCCATAGAACCAAAGCTGATGGCCCATGCATGCCCAATTAGCGAAGCGGCTGCCGCTTTCGGCGCAGGAAATCCACACTGCATTAAAATACTGGTCGCAATCACCGCTGGCAGCCCGTACCCTGCGATTCCCTGCAAAAATGCCGAAAATACCCAGCTGATTAAAAGAAACAAGACAAATCGGTCTGCAAATAGCGCCGTCAAATATTTTTGAATCACCGAAAAGCCGCCGGATAAATCAACTAAATTGTATAGCAGCATAGCAGAAAACGCGATGAGACCTACAAACAGACTCATGGCAAAACCTTTCTCTAAGGTAATCAGCATGCCGATGCTGCCCGGCCGCGCCCAAAGCAAAAACTCGGTCAGCGCTGTCAAAAACGCCAGCGCAGAAGAAAGTTTCGCTGGCAGTCCTATGATTAAAAGACAGAGCAACAACACTGCAATCGGTAAAAATGCTAAGATAAATGCGATCATACTAAACCTCTCTTCTAAAAAAAGTGTAGCATGAAAGAAAAAAATGGAAAAATACCGTTTGGATATTCCGTCATATGAATTCGGTATAACGATTTGAAAGAGGTTAATGTTATAATAAATTATCAAAATTTACTTCCTACTCGCAATAAGAAAAGAGGACATTTTATGGATATAAAGGTCCTGAGAAATTTCATATCCATCGCCGAAAACGGTTCTATCTGCAAAGCCGCACGAGCCCTGCATATGTCGCAGCCACCGCTAAGCAAGCAGATGAAACAATTAGAAGATGAACTAAACGTGCAGCTATTCAGCCGTTCCTCCCGCGGCGTAGAGCTTACAGAGCAGGGCAGACTTCTGTATACCCATGCCAACTCACTGATTGCCTATAACGATATGATTGTGCGTGAGCTGACCTGTGAAAATTACAGTTCCATTCGTCTTGGCATGATCACATCTTCCGTTTCCTACGCGCTGGATCTCATCAAAGGCTTTATTACAGATACGTCATTCCATTTTCAAATCACAGAAAAAAACAGTTTTGAACTCCTGGATCTTCTGGAAAACAATGTCATTGATCTGGCCTTTATCCGCACACCCTTTGAAATGAGCCGCCCCTTCCAATATATCAAGATGACCAACGATCATCTGGTTGCCGTAGGCCGCAGTGCTTATTTTAAAGATCAAAAACACACAATTTCCCTGGCGGAACTGACGGAACTGCCTCTAATTACCGTCAGACGATGGCGAGATTATCTGGATACCACCATGGGGCGCTTTGAAAAAAATCCTGATTTTCGGTTTATCTGTGACGATAACAGGACCTGTCTTTCTCTTGCGCTGAACGGTATGGGCGTTTCTATTCTGCCTGACTCACTGACCCACGATCCCCTTCACCGGATGATGATCGAAAAACGTTCCATTGAAGAAGACACTTTTGAAACCTGCATTTATCTGGTATACAATGGCTCTAAAAAATTAGACAAAACCACCCACGCATTTCTGCTGTATTTGCTGGACAAAGCACTGACATAAAAAAGTGGGCAAATTTTTATAAATTCCTGAGAAATGATTTCACAATCGCTTTGTTTTGGATTATAATAAAAAAGTCAGCTACGCCGATTCTCTTCAGCGGTAGACTTTTTTGATATTCCGGAAATATCGAAAATCGATATTTCCTACATAATAAAAAATAGTATGTACACAGAAAGGATTGATTCACATGGATTACGGAACATTAGCACTGGAACGCCACCAACAGGCAGGCGGAAAAATCGAGATCACCTCACGCGTTACACTGAAAGATGCCGAAGATTTGGCAGTCTACTATACGCCCGGCGTTGCCTCCCCTTGTCTAGCCATCAAGGAAGATCCAGCGGCTGCGTCTAAATATACATCCAGAGATCGTCTCGTTGCGATTGTGACAGATGGCTCTGCAATTTTAGGACTTGGAAATATCGGCGGTCTTGCTGGCATGCCGGTCATGGAAGGCAAAGCCATCCTCTTTAAACACTTCGCAGGTATCGATGCATTTCCCATCTGCCTGGCAACACAAGACCCGGAAGAAATCATTGCAACGGTCAAAAATATTGCACCAGGATTTGGCGGTATCAATTTGGAGGACATTGCTGCTCCAGCTTGTTTTGAAGTAGAAAGGCGACTGAAACAGGAACTGCATATTCCGGTATTCCACGATGATCAGCATGGAACTGCCATCGTAACCTGCGCTGCGCTGCTCAACGCGCTTCGGATCACAAAGCGCTCCATAAATTCCTGCAAAATTGTCATCAACGGTGCTGGCGCCGCAGGCAGTGCCATTGCACAAATGGCATACAATCTGGGCTGCCGCAACATTCTGATCTGCGATAGCAAAGGCATCCTATCTTCTCACAGAGAACTTAGCGACGCCAAGAAAGAACTATTGACATTCACCAACACAGAAAACATGGAAGGTCTCTTGAAAGATGCAATCGTTGATGCGGACGTATTTATCGGCGTTTCCGCACCAGGCGTACTGACTGGGGATATGGTAAAAACCATGGCAAAAGATCCGATTATCTTTGCAATGGCAAATCCGATTCCAGAGATTTTTCCAGAAGAAGCAAAAAAAGCAGGTGCTGCTGTCATCGGAACAGGTCGCTCTGATTTTCCAAACCAAATCAACAACGTGCTGGTATTTCCTTCTCTATTCCGCGGCGCACTAGATGCAAAAGCAACCACCATCACCGAAGAAATGCTTCTAGCTGCAGTCCACGCACTGGCAGACAGCATTCCTGCAGAGAAGCTCTGTGCAGAAAATATACTGCCTACAGTCTTTGATAAAAATGCTGCCAATCACCTTGCAAATGCAGTAAAATGCGCATGGGAACACAGATAAATGAATCGTCAGATTGCGCCTATCGCTCACATCAAGAGTGTATTTCCGGACAAGTTCGGCATTCCTCGCCAGAGTGGTCTTGTACAAAACTTACAGGCAAAAATCATCTTTGAAAAACCATATCAAAATATGGACGCGCTCCGCGGTCTTTCAGGGTTTTCCCATATCTGGCTCATCTGGGCTTTTTCAAAAAATCCAGAGATTACCGAAAAAAACTGGTCGCCTACGGTCAGACCGCCTCGCCTTGGAGGAAACAAACGAATCGGTGTATTTGCAACCCGTTCTTCTTTTAGACCCAACGGTCTTGCGATTTCTTCTGTGCGTATCGAAGAAATCTATGCTGACCCTAAGCTGGGACCGGTCATCACCGTTTCCGGCGTCGACCTAATGGACGGTACACCGATTTATGATATCAAGCCCTATATTTCCACAGACTGTCATCCTGACGCAGTCTGTGGTTTTCAGGAACAAACCAGAGCGCATCACCTAAAGGTTTCCTTTCCAGATGCGCTGCTTGCTGTAATCCCCAAAAGTTTACAGCAGGGTCTCTTGGATGTGCTCGCGCAAGACCCCAGACCATCTTATCAGAATGATCCCAACAGAATTTACGGGATCTGCTTCGACCGCTTTCATATTCACTTCCAAGTAGCAAACAATCTGCTCACCGTTGTTTCCGTCGAATAAAAAAACAGGTCTGATACACACGAAATTTCCCTTTATGTATCAGCCCTGCTCTCTTTTTGATTCTATTATGCATGCTAGTTTAAAATCTAGCATTTTTATAATGGTGCGGAATCTTTGTTCCTACAATCACATCTGCAATTTTTTCTAGAATAATCCAATCGTCCATATTTCCTATGTTATGAAAAAGAGCGGCAGCACATTTACTGTCGCTCTTTGATACGCCACCAGCAAGTTGTCAACAATGGTGCATCCCATTTGCCGTTGATTGGTTCGGCTGCATGTACGATTCACTGGTTCAACAAAATTTTTAAATTGCATATGCGCGCAAAGCAGAGTCACTTTACAGTTTCTTTCGTGTCAGGAAAATTCCGATGATTGCCGCGATCAGGATCATCGGTGCAATTCTAATAAACAACCACTCAAATGCATGAAAACTAACGCCAACAATGGCGGTCTCAGGCGCACTATAGTCCCAACCCAAATAAAAGCTATTGCATAAGACTAAGGCCACAAAAGTCACTACTATCCCTACACACAATGTAATCAGCAGCCAATGAAGAAGTTTTCTTCTCGTCGTTTTTCTTTGTGCTAACTGCAAGTTGATAACCTCCAATTTCTCACAAATCGCTTTTAAGTGATCCGTCTCCGCTTCAATTACAGTTTCTCCTAGCAATGTGCTTACAGGTGTTTCAAGAACTTCCGATATGGAAATCAGCATCACAGAATCGGGCACTGATAATCCTTGTTCCCATTTAGACACTGTTTGCCGCACTACATTCAGCTTGATCGCAAGTTCTTGCTGCGAAAGACCTTTTGCCTTTCTGATTGCTTTCATATTTTCGTTAAACATTAGAGATACCTGCCTTCCTTTTCGTCTTTACCATAATGATACGAAGAAAGGTTCGTTGCTACAAGCAACAAATTTTAACATACAAGTATCATGGCGATTTAATTCCATGATTCCATCATTTTATGGAATCGTAATCTCTTTTCATGTCACAAACTCGCAGGTGATTGCCTTTCCACTCTGCTCTATCCTTTATATCATAGGAACAGTTATCTTTCCCTTGTCGCCCTGGCAGTCACCTTTGTATCTAAAAGTTCCGGATGGGCGTATTTGTTTCTCTGATATGTATTCTCCTGAACTATGATCTCCACTTCAATCTTTCCAGAAGCCCCCTGCTGTCTTGCTCTCTCC
>CANBFZ010000185.1 GCA_947367725.1 uncultured Eubacterium sp. | reverse complement strand
TATACGCTGGCGGCCATGGATGAGGCAGGCAGTCTCTTTGGCGCATATAATATTGCCATGGAGCATGAGAATCGAAATATCGTGATTATCGGAAGAACCCTTTGCACGACGATGCTGTATGCGGCAGCGGTAAAGGATATCGTCGGTATAGACCGTGGGGTGCGTGTCATTATGGACCAGGAGAGCAGAGAAGGATTTTCGCCAGCAGAGATTGAGGACGTCATGGACGGTCTAGTGTCAAAAATCTATTATGCGGATTTGCGATGTCCGGTAGAGACTTTTTCACAGCTGCAAAAGGAAGACCCGATTTTGGGTCAGGTAGATCAGGTCATAGTAGCAGAGGACTTGTTTGGTGCAGAAACATTAGCGGTGTTCCTGGTGAAACCATTTGGCGACGTGTATTTTACATCGGTAGAGAATCATTATGGCGCTGCGCAGTTGGTGGCAGAGTCTCTTGGGAAAATTGTAACCATGTATGCTTTCGATCAGTATATCAAGGATTATCCCAAATTTACCATGGACATTGTGCGAAGAATCAAGCCGCAGCTTGAAGCCATGCAGGATCTTTATGAAAGACAGCACGGAAAGAAACTGCAAAACCTGCGCCGGACGGAGAGCATGCAGCGGATGAAAGCCGGGAAAGAAGATGACTTTATTTATCAGAGCAAAGTGACGCGCAGTATGATGGAAGAAGTATTGAATGTTGCAAAATATGACTGTAACGTGATCATTCAGGGAGAAACCGGCGTCGGCAAAGAAAAAGTACTTTCTCTAATACACCAAAACAGCGAGCGGTGTCTCTGTCCATGCATTAAAATCAACTGTGCCACCATTGCAGAAAGTCTGGCAGAATCAGAGTTTTTCGGCTATGAATCAGGCGCATTTACCGGCGCTAATGCGGCAGGAAAGCCGGGGTATTTTGAGATGGCAGACGGTGGGATTTTGTTTTTGGATGAAATTGGCACCTTGTCTATGAATATGCAGTCAAAGCTGCTGCGCGTGCTGCAGGAAAATCAGTTTTTCAGAGTAGGCGGCACCAAGCAGATTTCCGTCAACGTACGGGTCATTGCCGCGAATAATGTTCCATTAAAAAAACTGGTAGACGAAGGTGGGTTCCGAGAAGATCTTTACTACAGGCTTAACATCTGTAAAATTGATGTACCGCCGCTTCGGGAACGGAAGGAAGATATTCTCTGTCTGGCAGAGGCATTTACGGAAAGCTGGACTGCAAAGTACAAGGTACAGAAAGCGCTTTCTCCGGCGGCGCTGGGACAGCTATATAAATACCATTGGCCGGGCAATGTGCGGGAACTGGAGAATGTGATGCATCGTCTTGTCATCAGCAGTAAAGAAGTGGTGATTTCTGCGGAAGATGTGGACGGAATTCTGAGCGAGAATGCATATGGCGATATGGTGCTGAATCTTAGACGCCGTTTTGATTTAAATGAACAATTGGATTTTCATCAGCTGATGGAACAGCAGGAGCGGCAGATGATTGCCTATGCGCTGAAGAAAGAAGGCACCACACGGCGGGCTGCAGAACTTTTAGGCTTGCCGCAGACCACATTTGCCAGAAAGAAACTGAAATACGGACTGTAAGCAAGTCGGCAACGAAGCGAAAGAAATGCGCAAAGGCGTATGCGAAGCATACATCGATATTTCCTATGTTATAAAAAAGGTGCGCAGCCGCCGGGTTATCCGGCATCTGTGCACCTTTTTTGTGCAGATGAAATGATTTCATCGCGAGACAAATCAGTAAGAAAAGTCTTTGACGGCTTCGTTCATGTCGTGGAAGGCTTGTTTCATGTAGTCTACAATTTCCTGTTCGGAGATGTCCATACCGCATTCCTTTGCAAAGGTGATCATACCGTTTTTGATGATGGTAAAGTCCAGGTTTTTATCGTAGTAAGCGATTGCAGGATTGGATGCAGCGCGAGCGAATCCTTCTTTTAAGACTTCTTCTTTTGTCATTGTCTTTTGCGAATAGGCATCTGGCACATGCAGGGAATTGATGTGGTTTCCAGTGACATAGACATCTGTTACAGATGCGTCCCACATTTTTTCCTGCTGTCTGATATAGGATTCTATTTCTTGCAGCGTAAATGCGTCGCCGTGACTGTGGGCATAATCCAGCATGGTATTTCTAATGACTAAAAAGTCTGCTACTTTGTCTACAAAGTTTACGGCTGCGTTGGCTGCCGCATAATCAAATGCGTCTTTCAGAAGATCTTCTTTGGTAATTTCAAATGGTTTGTAGTTTTCGGAAATCTGTTCCACTTCTACGTGGACGCCGTCTCCTGTAATTTTGGTGGATAGACTGCGCAGTTTACCCTGCTGTTCCTTAATAAAACTGTCAACTTCAGCAGTAGAGATTTCTACCCCATTCTTTTTGGCGTAGTCCAGCATAAAGCGCTGAATGACTAAAAAATCTGTTTCTACGTCTGTGAAACGGACTGCGCCGGTTGCAACAGCCTGATGAAAGGCTCTTTTTAACATGACTGCTTTACTCATTTTTTACCTCCACATGATGTTTAAAAATGGACGACAATTCTTTTTCTTGCTACTTATTATAGCATAATCTGTGCCAAAAGCGACCACAGAGAAAAAGTTTTTTATAAGAATTAGGAAAAAATGAAATATGACTAATTTCAGCGGTTTACAGGAGATTTTTCTACAGGATTTCCCCATTTACGCCGGACTGCATGACGGCATGCGGGGAAAACCTTGGCAGAAGCGAACCGATTATGGGTCAAAAGGGTGAAATTTGTACCGGAATTGAAACTTTTTTTTCTCGGGGAAATGGTGTATAATAGGAGCAACTCTTTATGCGATTTAAGAAGGGAGAGTATAACGTATGGACATTGATAAATTGATTGTAGAACATCCTGCAATACAGAATATGATAAACTGTGATGAAATCTTCTGGCTCAATGAGAAGGTGGGGGCGGATGCGGCATTGCCGTTTTCCATGGAAGATGTGGAAGACGCAGAAAGGCGTCTTGCGCGTTTTGCACCGTATATTCGCACGGTGTTTCCTGAAACGGAAGAAGCTGGCGGTATCATTGAATCGCCGCTTGTAGAGATCACCAAGATGAAAAAAGTCTTTGAGGAAGAACTGGCGCGGGAGATGCCGGGCAGACTGTTTTTAAAGTGTGACAGCCATTTGGCGGTTTCCGGTTCCATTAAGGCACGCGGCGGCATTTATGAGGTGCTGAAACTCGCAGAGCACATCGCCATAGATAGAGGACTGCTTTCAGAAGCGGATGATTACGCGATTCTGGCTGAGGATCGCTTTAAAAAAATCTTTGGTGAATACAGTGTAGCGGTAGGCTCCACAGGAAATTTAGGACTTTCTATCGGCATCATCAGTGCGAAACTGGGCTTTAAGGTGACCGTGCATATGTCCGCCGATGCTAGACAGTGGAAAAAGGATTTGCTCCGCAACAGAGGTGTGACGGTAATTGAATATCAGGACGATTATCAGAAAGCTGTTGCAGAAGGGCGCAAAGAGGCAGCGAAGGATCCTATGTGTCATTTTGTCGATGACGAAGGTTCGGCTGATCTGTTTTTGGGATATGCTGTTGCTGCGAAACGAATTGCTGACCAGTTTAAGCGGCAGATGATTGCATGTGATGCAGAGAATCCTGTATTTGTTTATATTCCATGCGGTGTGGGAGGTGCGCCGGGTGGTGTGGCGTTTGGACTCAAAATGCTGTTTGGCGCGCATATTCATGTGTTCTTTGCAGAGCCAACCCATGCGCCTTGTATGACGCTGGGCATGCTGACGGGACTGCACGACGAAATTTGCGTTGGCGATGTGGGGCTTGACGGAAAGACTGCAGCTGACGGACTGGCAGTAGGCAGACCGTCTCGCCTTGTAGGCAGTATCATGGAAACGCTGCTTTCCGGCTGCTATACCATCAACGACGAAAAGCTGTATGCTTATTTAGCAAAACTGGCAGATACAGAAGATTTGTGGATTGAGCCATCTGCCTGTGCATCTTTTACAGGACCGGGACATGTATTGTCGGCAGAAGGATATTTGATTAAAAATAACTTGAAAGATAAATTAAAAAACGCCACACATATTCTTTGGGCGACTGGCGGCAGCATGGTACCAGATGAAGAAATGCAGGCGTATTATGCGATGGGAAAATAAGGCGGTCTAGTATGAACCGCGTTAGAATCGATCGCTGTGGTTCAGCAAATTGCGCAGGAAGCCGCCTTTGGCTTTCGGCGTTTTCTTTTTGGAAGAGGTGTCTGCCTCGGCAGGGGGTTCCTCTTGCTTGTCTGCGCCCATGAACGTGTCATAGCGGACGATGTCAACATAAAAGTTCTCCTCGGTGCTGTTGATTAGCGCAAAGGTGCCGCCTGTTTCGTCTCTTGGATCGGTTAGACTGCCGGGATTGATCAGATGAATGCCGTCGGTTTCCTCACAGCAAGCGATATGGGTATGTCCGAAGCAAGCGCCAATGCAGTGGTTTTCTTCGGTAAGATACAGCAGATTATCCAGACGAAATTCTACTAGTTGCATATGGCCATGGGTCACTAGTAGGTTACCGTAGGGGGTGGCAACTGTTTCAAAGGCGTCGCCGTAATATTCGTCGCTGTTTCCTTTGACAGAAACGATGGGAATATCGCAGCTTTCTGCCAGCCACTGGGCATCAAACGCGTAATCACCGCAATGGATGATCAGGTCAATGCCTGTCAGCCGTTTTAAAATATTCGTCACACGTCCAATGGAACCATGGGTATCGCTGATTAAAAGAATTTTCATAAAGTCCTCCCTGCGGCTGGCGCCGTTTCAATTATTTGCGTTCATTATACCACAATCGCAGTGTGACTACACTGCGGCGGCGATAGCCGTCATGCGCACGTGCGCATGGA
>CANBFZ010000184.1 GCA_947367725.1 uncultured Eubacterium sp. | reverse complement strand
CAGCTCCCGCTTGAGGTCCGGGATGGAGACCTCGCCGAAGTGGAAGATGGACGCCGCAAGCCCCGCATCAATTTCCGGAATGGTTCTGAATAAATCTATAAAATCCTGTATGCATCCTGCGCCGCCTGATGCGATGACCGGCACTGTCACAGCCGCATTGACCGCCTGCAGCAGTTCCAGATCGAATCCCTTTTTGACGCCGTCGGTATCGATGCTGTTCACCACAATTTCTCCCGCGCCGTTTTCTACACCACGGCGAATCCAGGCAAGTGCATCAAGACCAGTGTCTTCCCTGCCGCCTTTGGCAAACACATGAAATCTGCCATCCACCCGCTTGATATCCACTGAGAGTACCACACACTGATCCCCATATTTTTTTGCAGCTTCTGCAATCAGCGCCGGATTTCTGATGGCGCCGGAATTGACAGAAACTTTGTCAGCGCCGCATTTAAGCACTCTGTCAAAATCCTCGATGGTGTTGATGCCCCCGCCTACGGTCAACGGAATAAATACCTGCGAAGCAACTTCCTTTAAAATCTCCGTAAATAGTTTCCGTTCTTCTACCGAAGCTGTAATATCATAAAACACCAATTCATCAGCGCCGTTTTCACTGTAGTATTTCCCCAGTTCCACCGGAGAAGATACATCAGAAAGCCCCTCAAAATTAACACCTTTTACGACTCTTCCATTTTTTACATCTAGGCATGGAATGATTCTCTTCGTGATCACTTTGCACCGCCTTCCCCAAGCTGCGCTGCAAGTGTGTCTGCCTGCGCAATGGTCTTTGCCAACGTAATGGCTTTTTCAAGATCAATCGCACCTTGATACAGCGCTTTTCCAATAATCGCACCGGAAATGCCCAGATCCAAAAGCGCGGCCACGTCTGCCATGGAAGATACGCCGCCTGACGCCACAATATCCACGGAATACGTTTCAGAAAGTTCTTTATAGAGTGCTTGATTGGTGCCCGCCATGGCGCCGTCTTTGGAAATATCTGTACAAATAATGCAGCTGACGCCATCCGCTGCCAGCTTGGCAAACATTTCATCTACTGTGATCGCGGAAACTTCTTTCCAGCCATGGGTCGCCACATATCTGCCTGAAATATCTACCCCGACAGCAATCCGCTCACCGTATTTTTTGATCATTTCTGTTATAAATGCCGGATCTTTCACCGCAATGGTTCCCAAAATCACCCGGTACACACCGGCATCCAAATACCGCCGAATGGTTTCTTCACTGCGGATGCCGCCACCGATTTCCACACGCAGACCAGTTTCCTGTACCAAACGCTCCACCACACGAAAATTGGGCGTATCGCCGTCCTTTGCGCCGTCTAAATCTACTGCATGGAGAAATTCTGCTCCCTTTGCTTCAAATTCTTTGGCATAAGCCACTGGGTCATCTCCGTACACCGTCATCTGATCATAATCGCCTTTCAGCAGGCGCACCACCTTGCCATCCCGCAAGTCAATGGCAGGAAAAATCTTCATAAACAGGTTTCCTTTCTATAGTTCACAAAATGCTTTCAAAATCTTCATGCCGGTTTCCCCGCTTTTTTCTGGGTGAAACTGGACGCCATATACGTTGCCGCAAGATACCGCCGCCGTCAGTTCTTGGCCATACTCGCAGGTCGCAATGGTGGAAGCTGCACAGTCCGTTCCGTAATAGGTATGCACAAAGTAGACAAAATCTCCTTCGCCGATGTATTTGAAAAGCGGACTTTTTTCTCTGTCTTTTGGAAAGTGCAGCCCATTCCAGCCAATATGCGGTACCTTATACGGTTCGGGAACCACGCCTTCCATCGTCACAATGGTTCCAGGAATCAAGGAAAGCCCCTGATGGGTTCCATATTCATAACTTTTCTCAAAGAGCAGCTGCATCCCAAGACAGATGCCAAGAAGCGGCTTTCCTTTTGCCGCCTGCGCTAGCACGAGTTCCGCCATGCCGCTTTTCTTCAGCTTTTCTGCCGCATCGCCGAATGCGCCCACGCCGGGCAAAATCAGCCGATCAGCAGCTTCAATCACTGCAGGATCACTGGTTAAAACAGCTTCCTCTCCGATATAGCGAAAGGAACTTTCCAGTGAAAAAATATTACCCACGCCATAATCTATGATCGCGATCATCTACAGCACTCCTTTCGTGGAAGGAATCTCATCCCGATAAGCTTCGTCAATTTTCACAGCCTTTGCCATGGCACGACCGAAGGCTTTGAACATGGCTTCAATGCTATGGTGCGTATTCTCACCTGCCATCTGTTGCAAATGCAGGGTCAGCTGCGCTTTACGCACGAACCCTAGGAAAAACTCCTTTACCAGTTCTGTGTCAAAGTCTCCTACTTTTTCACACGGAAACTGCACCTGAAACCCCAGGTAGTCTCTGCCGGAAATGTCTACTGCACACAGCATCAAGGTTTCATCCATGGGCAAAATGATATCGCCGTAACGACAGATGCCCCGCATGTCAGAAAGCGCCTTTGAAAAGGCACTGCCCAGCACGATACCGATATCTTCTACGGTATGATGGTAATCCACCTGTGTATCACCCTGACAGCTGATTACAAGATCAAATCTGCCGTGCCTTGCAAAAAGCGTCAGCATATGATCTAAAAAGCCGCAGCCTGTATCGATGCTGCTCTCTCCTTTGCCGTCCAGATTTAAGTTCAGCCGGATGCTTGTCTCCGCTGTATCTCGATTGATTTCACTCATTCTCATTTGTATTCCCTCAAAATTTCTTCTACTGCAGAGAGAAATTGCTGCATCTCCTCTCTGGTGCCAATGGTAATTCTATTGTACTGGTCAATGACCGCTTTGTCAAAGTGCCGAACCAAAATGCCTCGTTCCCGCAGCGCTTCGTACAGCACAGCGCCGGGAATATCAGGGGACTTCGCAAAGAGGAAGTTGGCCTTCGACGGCACTACCGCAAAGCCAAGCGCGGTCAGCCGATCCTTTGTTTCCGTTCTGGTTTCTATAATCCGTCTGCAATTTTCCATATAATAGCTGTTTTCTGAAAGGGCTGCCACGCCTGCCGCGCTGGTCAGCCTGTTGACGTTATACGGATTCGTAGAAAACTTAATTTTCTCCAAATCAGAAATCAGACCTGTCTGCGCCATGGCAAATCCAAGGCGTGCGCCTGCCATACTGCGGGATTTGGAGAACGTCTGTACCACCAGCAAGTTTTCGTATTTGTGAATCAATTCCACCGCACTTTCTGCGCCAAAATCCACATATGCCTCATCGATGAGTACCACAGACTCCAAATTGGTTCTGACAATTTCCTCTACCTGCTGCAGAGAAAGTGCCTGCCCTGTGGGCGCATTGGGATTGGCGATGACAATCATGCCATCTTTGCAGACATAATCCGTCGGGTTTATGGAAAAATCCGCCTGCAGCGGTACTTTCACAAAGTCACAGCCATAAAGATCTGCGAAAACTTCATAAAATCCATAGGAGATTTCTGGAAAATAGACTTTGCCGCCCTCTCCCGCAAAGGCCATAAAAGCAAAGTTTAGGATATCATCGGAGCCGTTGGCAACAAAGACATGATTTTTCTGCACTTTATAAAGGTCTGCCAGCGCTTCTTTCAGCGCCGCAGAATCAGGGTCTGAATAAAGTCGTAAATCTGCTGCTTGCCCGGCGTGCAGCGCCGCGATAGTAGCAGGTCCCGGCGGATAAGGCGATTCGTTGGTATTCAGCTTCGTCAGCACCTTGTTTTTTGGCTGTTCCCCAGGCGTGTAGGGTTTTAATTTTCTGTATTTCTCTACCAGATATTTACTCATATTCTGTTCCTCACTTTTCTAAAAGCTGCGCTGCCAGCTTGTCGCGCACCTGCTCGATGGCGGCGGTCTTAAACTTGAAACCGGCTTTATTGGCGATCAGCCTGGCGCTGATGGGTACAATGGTGTCCACCACTTCCAAATGATTTTCTTTCAGGGTTTTTCCCGTTTCCACGATGTCCACAATGACATCGGAAAGTCCCAGGATCGGTGCGATTTCAATGGAACCGTTGAGTTTAATAATATCAATATCTCGGCTTTCTTTTTCATAATAGCTTTTGGCAATGTTGGGAAACTTCGTTGCAACGCGCAGCGTTCGCTCTGTATGATCCCGAAAGGTGTTCTTTGCAGCGATGGCCATGCGGCACTTTCCCAGTTCTAAGTCTAAAAGTTCATACACATCGGGCGCATATTCCAGCAGAATATCTTTACCAGCCACGCCGATATCTGCAGCCCCCCGCTCTACATAGATGGTCACATCGGAAGGTTTGACCCAAAAATAGCGAACCCCTGCCGCTGCATTTTCAAAAATCAGCTTTCGATTGTCCTCCTTGATGGATGGGCAAGGAAATCCTGCTTTTTCAAACATATCATAAACCTTCTGCCCAAGTCTTCCTTTGGGCAGCGCCACATTAATCATTTCTTTCAAGAACCGATACCTCCCCATGTTCCAGTTTTACCAGTTTTCGATAAGTCGCCTTTGCAGGAATCCTACGCTCTAAAAGCACATTTTCACCTGCTTCGCGCATCGCCTTTGCCTCTTTCATTACAAGGCGCAGATCCGATGATTCATCATAAAGAAAGACCACATCAAAGTCGTAGGCTTTCTCGCTAACGTCAAGCCGATCCAAAGCATCCAAATATACGGCAAAGCCGATGGCGCCCGCTTTCTTTCCCATCCGTTCCATCAGCTGATCGTACTGCCCGCCGGAAAGAATGCTGTTTGGAATTCCTTTCACAAAACCTTTGTACATAATTCCGCTGTAATATCCCATATCATTGACGATGGAAAAGTCAATATTGATATTTTTCGCCAGCTGGTTGACTGCCAAAATACTGCAGATGGTTTCCAGCTCGTTTAGTCCCTCTCTTACTTCTGCGGAAAAGTTGGCCTTTTTCAGCGATGCCAATACCTTCTTATACCCGCCATA
>CANBFZ010000183.1 GCA_947367725.1 uncultured Eubacterium sp. | reverse complement strand
GCGCTGATTCCTACTGGGCTCTATATGGAAATACCAGAAGGTTGTGAAGTGCAGGTGCGCGCCAGAAGTGGTCTTGCCATGAAAAACGGTGTCGGTCTTGTAAACGGCATCGGCACCATCGACAGTGATTATCGGGGCGAAGTAAAAGTGCCGCTGATAAACTGGGGGCAGACACCTTTTACGGTGACAGATGGGCTTCGTATTGCACAAGCGGTCGTTTGCAGATATGAACGGGCTGAATTGGTGCCGGCTGACAGTCTGTCGGAGACAGAACGGGGCGCCGGAGGATTTGGACATACAGGAGTATAAACATGTTGTATCGTGAAGATTTAGAACAGAGAGAGCAGTATTTGGCGCCGGGCGCATGCAGATCAGCAGATTCTAGGGGACGTGAGGTTTATGAGACGCCCTGCAGATTCCGCACAGAATTTCAGCGAGATAGAGACAGAATCATTCATTCTAAGTCATTTCGTCGGCTGATGCACAAGACCCAGGTCTTTCTTTCACCGGAGGGAGATCACTACAGAACCAGATTGACCCATACGCTGGAAGTGTCCCAGGTAGCACGGACCATTGCGAGAAGTCTGGGTCTCAACGAGGATTTGACAGAAGCCATCGCCATGGGACATGATCTGGGGCACACGCCCTTTGGCCATAATGGAGAAATGGTACTCAATGATATACATCCAGGCGGATTTCATCATAATGAACAGAGTTTGCGCGTGGTAGAAGTGTTGGAATCCACTGCCAGCAGAAAGGGCATGAATCTCACTTTTGAAGTAAAAGACGGCATTTTAAACCATACAGGCAGTCTTCCAGCGGCAACATTGGAGGGGCAGATTGTAAAAATCAGCGACCGTATTGCTTACATAAATCATGACATTGATGACGCGGTGCGCAGCGGTGTGATTACCCTGGCGGATTTGCCAAAGTCGTCTATTGCGCTGTTTGGAAGAGGGCATAGAGAACGAATTGACTGCATGGTTTCTAATGTAGTATCTTTTAGTGATGGCAAAGACCGGGTATCCATGGATGAGGAACATGGCGCCGAATTGAATTTGCTGCGCAGTTTTATGTTTGAACATGTTTACCGAAGTCAGCGGGTAAAAAAAGAAGAGGATTTAGCGAAGGTAGAGGTCGTAATCAGCTCTCTTTACAATTATTTTCTGCAGTACCCAGAAAAACTTCCAGAGGACAATGCTGCGCTTTTAGAGCAGGACGATATTCATGTGGTCGTAAAGGATTATGTGGCTGGCATGACAGACCGGTATGCACTGAATCTGTATGCAGATTTATTTGTGCCAAAAGGATGGAAATAACAAAAATATTTTTGCAGATTTACTGAAAAAAATAAAGGAAAAGTCTGTTTTTTGTAGAATAATATCTTGAGAGATATAAAAACAGGAGACAGAGAATGAGTTTTTCAAGTTCTGCCATAGAAAATTTGAAAAATCAGGTAAATATTGTAGACGTCGTTGGAAGAAGTGTGCAGCTTAAGCGGGCAGGATCTAATTATAAGGGATGTTGTCCATTTCACAATGAAAAGACGCCTTCTTTTGTCGTATCAGAACAGAAGCAGATTTTTACTTGCTTTGGCTGCGGCGCGACTGGTGATGTCATTGAATATGTTAAACGTTATTATAATCTGGATTTTACTGAGGCTGTAGAAAAAATCGCTGCAGAAGAGGGCATTGCCATCGAGCAGACGGCAAGAAGCGACAGCCGCGATATCTATTATAAGGTCAACAAGATGGCAGCCAATTTCTTTTATCGGGCGTTTACTGAGAAAGCCAATAAAGGGTATGCCTACATGAAGCGCAGAGAGATTTCTCCTGCCATTTTAAAGAAATTCGGCATCGGCTATGCGGATGAACAATGGGACAGCTTATATCAGTATTTACTCTCTCAGGGTGTCGATAAAAAGATTATGGTAGAGTTGGGACTGGTTTCGGAAAGCAAGGGAAAATGCTACGATAAATTCAGAAATCGTGTTATCTTTCCGATTATCAATACGTCCGGCAAGGTCATCGGCTTTGGAGGACGAGCCATCGATGAAAAGGATCATCCCAAATATCTCAATTCACCAGAGAGCAAGGTATTTCAGAAGAAGAACAATCTTTACGGACTGAATATTTCCAGGCAGAGCGTAGGAAAAGAAGGGTTTATAATTCTGGTAGAGGGGTATATGGATACCATAGCGTTATATCAGAGCGGCGTTACCAATGTGGCAGCGTCTTTAGGCACCGCATTGACAGAAAATCAGGCAAAACTGATCAAGCGTTATACCAAAGATGTGGTGCTTTCTTACGATGCCGATGGTGCAGGCAGGGCCGCTGCCCTGCGAGGTCTTGCGATTCTGCGCAAAGAAGATTGTAAAGTCAAAGTACTCCATGTGACTGACGGCAAAGATCCGGATGAATATGTCAAAAAGAATGGCAAAACCGCTTTTTTGAAATTGATAGAAGGCGCGATGCCTTATGGTGATTACCTTTTGGAATCGGCGAAACACGGGTTCCATCTGGAGCAGGATCAGGATAAAATTGACTATATTCGGAAAGTGACAGAGATTTTACGGGATATGAGCCCTGTAGAACAGGAAATTTACACAAAAAAGCTGTCAAAAGACCTGAAAATTGCGGAAGGTGCGATTAGAATGGAACTTTTAGGTAATGCTAATACGGAGAAATCCCGCTCTGCGCCTGTTCGGACACTGCATCAGGAGGAAAAGGCGCCTGCTGTGTTGCATCCTGTAGAAAAAACGCTTTTAAAAGTCATGCTGAACGAGGAAAGCTACATAGAAAAGCTGGCGGCATATCCAGGTATACTGGAAAGTGATCTTGCAGTGCAGATTTATCGCTATATGCAGGAAGCA
Source organism: uncultured Eubacterium sp. (assembly GCA_947367725.1). Classification (GTDB taxonomy): domain Bacteria; phylum Bacillota; class Clostridia; order Peptostreptococcales; family Anaerovoracaceae; genus Senimuribacter. The sequence continues at coordinate 2,071 of CANBFZ010000183.1, read as the reverse complement.
TATAGGGAACATCGTTTTATAGACCTGAATCAAATGATGGACAGACTGTCTGATGCGGAACTTGCGGGGCTGCAGGAAGTGCAGCAGCATGTGGTCGTGGGCGGCAATGAGGCACAGGTCTTTGCGGACTGTATCAGAACATGGAATACAGCGCGTCTTAGAAAAGAAGAACAACAGCTGATGACGCTTCTGTCTATGGCAGATGAGAACGATAATCAAGAACGGATTATCGAATTGACAGATCAGCTTATGAAAATACAACGAGAACTTAAAAACCAACAGTAGGGAGATGTAGAATGAGCACAGAATCAAAGAAAACCAATCATTTAGCGGAAACATTTGCAGGCATGAGCCCAGAACAGATTAAAAATGAATTGATCAGCCAGCTGGTCAAAAAGGCCAAGACAAAAAAAAATATTCTGACCTATACAGATATGGCGGACTATTTGGATTCTTTTGATTTGGACAAGAACGTAGTTGACGAAATTTATGAAGCATTGCTTTCTAAAGATATTGAAATTGCCAGCGAAACAGAACCGGAAGATTTTCCTGCAATTTTAGAGGGCGATGAGGATTTTGAAGGCAGTGAAGAAGATGACGGCATTGTCATGACGGAAACCGGCGAAATCGACATCGAAGCCACACTGCCGAAAGGCATTGCTGTAGACGATCCTGTCAGAATGTACCTGAAAGAAATCGGTAAAGTACCGCTTTTGCGTGCCGATGAAGAAATTGAACTGGCGCAGCGAATGGAACAGGGCGATGAGGAAGCAAAGAAGAAACTCTGCGAAGCGAATCTTCGTCTTGTTGTAAGCATTGCCAAGCGCTATGTGGGCAGAGGCATGCTGTTTCTGGATTTGATTCAAGAAGGAAATCTGGGATTGATTAAAGCAGTAGATAAATTTGACTATAGAAAAGGCTATAAATTTTCTACTTATGCAACCTGGTGGATTCGTCAGGCAATTACCCGGTCTATTGCTGACCAGGCGAGAACCATCCGAATTCCGGTGCATATGGTAGAAACCATCAATAAACTGATTCGCGTGTCAAGGCAGTTGCTGCAGACCTATGGCAGAGAGCCGAGTCCAGAGGAAATTGCAAAAGAAATGGGTATCTCTGTGGATAAGGTCAGAGAAATCCAAAAGATTGCACAGGAACCGGTTTCTTTGGAAACGCCGATTGGTGAGGAAGAAGACAGCCATCTGGGTGATTTTATTCCTGACGATGATGTGCCGGCGCCAGCAGAAGCGGCAGCATTTTCCATGCTGAAAGAACAGCTTGTGGAAGTGCTTGACACATTAACCGAACGGGAGCAGAAAGTGCTCAAACTTCGCTTTGGGCTGGAAGATGGACGTTCCAGAACATTGGAAGAAGTCGGTAAAGAATTTGATGTGACCAGAGAGCGGATCCGACAGATTGAAGCCAAAGCACTTCGAAAATTGCGACACCCGAGCAGAAGCAAGAAGTTAAAGGATTATCTGGAGTAAGCATATGAAATTAAGCGAGCGACTGCAATATCTCGCTGTCGAAATAAAAAAAGGAGAAACCATGGCGGATATCGGATGCGACCATGGTTTCTTGCCCCTTTATCTGCTGGAAAAAAGCAAGTGCCCCAAAGTCATTATGACAGACGTCAGCGGGGGTTCTCTAAAAAAAGCAGAAATCAACTGTAAACTGGTGAAACCAAGAGGGATGTATGACCTGCGTCTTGGAGACGGGATTGATGTGTTATCTGACGGTGAAGTAGACGTTGTTGTCATAGCTGGCATGGGCGGTCTTCTTATTTCTGATATTTTGAATTGGAATCTTGCGAAAAGCCGTTCCATCAAGCGCTACATTCTGCAGCCTAGAAACAACCCGGGCAGACTCAGACATTTTCTTGCCTGCAACGGTTTTTCTATCGTAAAAGAGGGGATTGTCAGAGAAGGCAAGTTTCTTTGTGAAATCCTGACAGTCGAAAGCGGACCGGCACCAGATTTTACAGCAGAATATCCGATGCCGGTTTATGATGCGTCCTTTGATTATCCGCAGACATTACTTTCGGTTTCTGGTGATTTAACGATAGAATACC
>CANBFZ010000182.1 GCA_947367725.1 uncultured Eubacterium sp. | reverse complement strand
GTTTGCATTTAGGACCGCATTATCAGACGCCAGCAGAATATGCAGCGGAAGTATTTGCAATTTATGTACTGCGTCCGCAGTGGCTGAAAAAAACAGCGCCGAACAGTTTTGCTTATATAAAGCGACTTTGTACTAAAAAATGAATGATTTGTAAGAAAAAACGAGATCAACTTCCCTATTTTGATCTCGCTTATGGGTAGACGTCGTCTATTTCGTAAAATTATGACAGAAACTTTCACTTGTGACGACTGAAAGGGTGTATGAGTGATTGGATTTTTCTTGCATAACCTTTTCTCCAATAGTATAATGAAAAAACAGATAAATGTAAAACGAGAATTTTTGAATTAAATTTGAAGAAAAACTTATATCCATGGAAAGAATAGATACAGAAAGGATCTACTGACATGCACAATGCAAAATACGAGGCGGCATTAAGTGTAGCTGAGACGGGCAGCCTTAAAAAAACAGCGGAACTTTTAGGATATACGCAGACAGGGGTAAGCTATCTGATCAATTCGTTGGAAGAAGAACTCGATATGCAGCTGTTTGTCAGGAATTATGGTGGAACAGTTCTTACCGCAGAAGGAAAGACTTTGCTGCCATATATCCGCAGTGTATGTAATTGTGAAAATCTTTTGATGAGTAAAGTACACGAGATGAAACACCTGAATTCCGGTTTGCTGCGAATTGCTAGTTTCAGCAGTGTCCATACCAATTGGCTTCCTGCGATGGTAAAGGTGTATCAGAGCCTTTATCCAGGCATTGAAGTAGAAATGAAATGCTGTGACGATTATGATAGGCTAGAAGAAATGATCTGCACAGGTGAAGTAGATTGTGGCTTTGTTATTTTGCCGACAAAGAAAAAGATGAAAGTAACAGAGATTTATACTGACTCAGTGGTTGCAGTAATTGGAGAACAGCATCCTTTAGCAGAACAACCCTGTTTTCCAGTCAGTCAACTGGATGCATTTCCTTATATTCAATCCCTGGTCAGTTCAGAGCGAGAGGTAGAGGAACTTTTTGCAAAGTATGGAAAAAAGGCGGATATCGCGCATCGGGTAGACAATGATTTTACGATGCTGTCTATGATCAGCAATGGATATGGATTTGCGATTTTTCCGCGATTATTATTGGAACATCTTAATTTCCCAATTGTAGCAAAACCACTTGACCCGCCAGAAGATCGCAAAATCGGATTTGCAGTTAGGGCGGCGGGGCTTGCCCCAGGCACAGTCAAGAGTTTTCAGCAGACGGCGCAGAAATGGATTCAGACCTGGAAAGCATGACGACGTCTTGACATGGTGTAACCGGATCAATATACTGGATACAATGAAGTGGAAAGAGAGGAATACAAAAGATGAAACGATTGATTTGTAAAGAGGATTTTTGGGCGTTATTTCCTGATTGTAAAATCGGTATTGTGGTCTGCAGAGAGATTACCAACGAATACAAAGAAGATGAGATGCAGTATGAAACGATGATTCGCCAGGCTGAGCAGAAAGCGCTGACTTTTTTAACAGAAGAAAATTTTGCTGATAATAAGGTGATTCAAGTCTGGAGAGAAGCTTATATGAAATTTAAAACAAAAAAAGGCGCCAGATGTGCCATAGAAGCGTTGATGAAACGTATTTCTAAAGAGAATCATCTAGGAACCATTAATCCGATTGTAGATATTTATAACAGTGTATCTTTATATCATGCGATGCCTTGCGGTGGCGAAGATATTGATTGCCTGGAAGGTGATTTACTTTTGACGAAAGCGGATGGGACGGAACCATTTTTTGTCATCGGCGGCGAACAAAATGAGCCGCCGTTTCCAGAAGAATTAGTTTATAAAGATGCGGCAGGTGCAGTTTGCAGGTGCTGGACTTGGCGTGAAGCGGAACGTACGATGCTGACGGAACAAACGAAAAATGCAATGCTTTGCTGCGAATTGGTGGATACCGCAAGATATGACACGTTTGTGCAAGTATTGGAAGATTTGAAACGAGAAGTGGAAACACGACTTGGCGGTACTTGTGAAGTTATGATCTTAGATCGGCAACATCCAGAAGCCATTTTAGAAGCATAAGCTTGGTGAGCGGGCTTCTTGGCTGCGAAACTAACGGTGCTTGCAATACTAGCGACATAAAAAGAAGCATGATTTTCTTTTCAAAAACATGCTTCTTTTTCTATTCTACGCTGCTTACCAAAGTCCCATCATATGTTGTAAAATCAGACTTACTGCAGTAATGCTGATCCAGCAAGCGAGTCCCATAACTAGCGGCTTGCCACCGGTTTTAATGAGTTTTACAATATCTGTGTTGAGACCGATTGCTGCCATGGAAAGAACAATGAAAAATTTAGAAAGCTCTTTGACTGGCGTAAAGAAATCAGCCGAAACTCCTGCAGATACAGCGACTGTTGTAATGATGGAGGCACCGATGAAATACAGGATAAAGAATGGAAAGATCTGTTTGATACTGACAACTTTTCCATCAGCTGTCTGTCCTTTTTTTGTCCGCAGAAAAGCAAGCACCAGTGTAATCGGAATAATGGCAAGGGTACGTGTCAATTTGACTGTGACTGCCTTGTCCAGCGTTGCAGCACCAAGATTCCACATGCTGTCCCAGGTGGCTGCGCAGGCAGTTACGGAGGATGTATCGTTGACTGCAGTACCTGCAAAAATACCAAATGCTTCTCCTGACGATGTATCAAAGCCGATGGCATTGCCAAACGGCGGAAAGATAATTGCCGCAAGCACATTGAAAAAGAATATGATGGAAATTGCTTGTGCCACTTCCTCATCATCTGCGTCAATGACTGGAGCAGTAGCCGCAATGGCAGATCCGCCGCAGATTGATGAACCGACGCCGACGAGTGTAGAAATATTGGATGGTATTTTCATGACCTTATGCAAAAGATAAGAGACAACTAAAGAGGTAGCAATGGTGCAGACGATAATTGGCAAAGACTGCTTGCCTGTCTCTACAATCACATGCAGATTCAAACCGAATCCCAGCAGAACCACTGCCCACTGCAGAATTTTTTTTGATGTAAATTTAATACCTGGCTCAAAACTGCCTTTTTCTTTGAAAAATAAAGTTACGACCATACCGGCTAATATTGCGATGACCGCGCCGCCCACCAGGGGAAATGCTTTGCCGAGAAACCAAGACGGAATAGCGATGGCAAGACATAAGGCGAGTCCCTTGCTGTTTTTGGAAATGAAGTCCATTTGAAACCTCCTAATCGTTATGATTTACCGGGTCATTATACCCCAGATGATAAAAAAAGTAAATGAGAATTGTTTGCCATATTTGCCATTTAAAAATGAACTTCGGATGCATTGCTTTACACAGCATTTTTTCTGGTAAATTTCTTGCAGTTGTATTGGGATTACGATATACTAATAAATAAATTTAAATGACAGGAGGATATGCATTATGCTGGAAATAGGTTTGAAGGGAATCCAAGAAGTGAAGGTAAGTGAGGCAAATACGGCGCTGACCATGGGCAGTGGCACGCTACAGGTCTTTGCAACGCCAGCCATGATTGCATTAATGGAGCAGACAGCGTGGGAAAGTGTTGCAGCGCATCTTGCAGAAGGAGAGGGAACCGTGGGAACCCATCTTAATGTAGCACACCTTTCTGCAACACCACTGGATATGACAGTGCGCTGTGAAAGTGAATTGATGGAGATTGATGGACGCAAATTGGTATTTCGGGTTGCTGCCTATGATGAAGCAGGCTTAATCGGGGAAGGCACCCATGAAAGATTTATCGTAAAAAATGAAAAATTTCAAGCAAAGGCTGACGGAAAAAGAGAACAACCAAAGAGATGACGGTAGTATTGGCAACTGTAATGGCCATTACAATCTGTGGTTTACTGGGAGGTTTGATAAAGAAGATGATTCCCGAGAACTGGAATGATATCATCATGAACGGATGAATGATATGCCTGCCATTTTATTACCTGTTGTAATTTGTCTAATTTATGACTGGATTATAGAGCTATTTTAGATATTTTTCCATGATTTCGATGGTCTTGGGGAACAAATTTTGCTTGTCATTCGACGTGGTTAGTTGTATAATATTTTTGTTATTTTTATGGAAACTACCGTTACAGGTATATGATAGCAAATGAAAATGGAGGAAAATCAATGGAAAAAATTTATCAGGGAAAAACAAAAGACGTCTTCGCACTGGAAAATGGAAATGTTCTTTTGAAGTTTAAAGATGATTGTACTGGAAAAGATGGCGTATTTGATCCGGGCGAAAATAGCGTTGGCTTGACCATCGAAGGCATTGGCAGAGCGAATCTGAGAACTTCGATTCGATATTTTGAACTGATTCATGCAGCAGGTATTAAGACCCATTATGTAAATGCGGATGTTGATCATGCTACAATGGAAGTATTGCGCGCAACGCCGTTTGGACAGGGACTTGAAGTGATCTGCAGATTGAGAGCAACCGGCAGTTTCATTCGCAGATATGGAAATTATATTGAAGATGGTACCGTTTTTGAGAACGGATATGTAGAAACAACTTTTAAAGATGACGCAAAAGGCGATCCGCTTGTAACCAGCGAAGGACTGGAAGTACTTGGCGTCATGAGCCGCGAGATGTTTGAGCAGATGAAAGAGCAGACGCTGAAAATCACCAGAATCGTTGCAGATGACCTGGCGACGATGGGGCTGGAACTGTGGGACATCAAGTTTGAATTTGGATACAATAATGACGAAGTAATCCTGATTGACGAAATTGCCAGCGGCAACATGAGAGTTTACAAGGATGGAAAGATTGTAGATCCAGTGGACCTGACAGATATTATTTTAAGCCATACGAAATAAAACCTTGTTATCGTAGTCTATCATTGGTAATGAGGAAGTAGAAAAAACTAAAAGTGTCCTGCCGTTTATCATGCGGCAGGACACTTTTAGTTTGCATATAAAGTTCGTATAA
>CANBFZ010000181.1 GCA_947367725.1 uncultured Eubacterium sp. | reverse complement strand
GAGAACGGCATTGAATACGCTGGAAATGGCAGTGCTTAACGGAGAAATTGATTCAAACGGCACAGTGCATATTACAGATGCTGTGCTGGCAGAATGCATGAATCGCAGATCGCTGTTATACGATAAAAATGGAGAGGAACATTACAATCTGATTTCTGCGCTGCATAAGTCCATGCGGAACAGTGATCCGGACGCCGCTGTTTATTGGATGTGTCGGATGCTGGATGGGGGAGAAGAGCCTCTTTATATTGCGCGCAGGCTGATTCGTTTTGCAAGTGAGGACGTCGGCATGGCGGATTCGGAAGCGCTGCGGGTAGCTGTGGCGGCGTATCAGGCGTGTCATTTTTTGGGGATGCCTGAGTGCGATGTGCACTTGACCCATGCCGTGGTGTACTTATCGATGGCAAGCAAGTCCAATGCAGTATATCGCGCATGCGAGGCCTGTAAGAAAGATGTGCGTAATATGCCAGCGGAGCCGGTGCCGCTCCATTTGTGCAACGCGCCTACCGACTTGATGAAAGAGCTGGAATATGGAAAGGGATATGCGTATGCCCATGATACGGAAGAAAAGCTGACGCCGATGACTTGTCTGCCAGAAGCGCTGCAGGGAAGACAGTATTATCAGCCGACGACACAGGGCAGGGAAAAGCTGGTCAAAGAACGGCTTGCGCAGATAGAGGCATGGAAGCGGCAGAAGCGGGAAGAATAGCATTACAGAAAGGAAATTCCTTTACTTGCAAGGCAAGGGGCTGTATAATAAAGCAAGACAAGAATACCATACAGGAGGAATCTGGAAATGATACAGACAGAATTGTTAAATGTAAATGGACAATCCGTACAGGGGTTGCGCATCGTTGCACCCGGCGGGGAAGGTCATCCGAATATGCTTTTGATTCTTTGCAGGAACGGGTACGTCATGTGCGGCTATCTCAATACTGCAGCTGCAGAGTCGTTTCAGGATGCAGCTGCGGTGGTTGGCGGCAGCTGTTTTGAAGAAACGTTGTCAAATCCTGTGAAAGCAGTTACTGCAAAGGCTGCTGAACTGGGCGTTACCGTTGGTATGACAGGTGCGGAGGCCGTTGCAAAGCTAAACGCATAAGGCAGCACATTTGCATGTAACACCTTTCCTTAGCCGCGTAGTAGATGTTGGCAGAGGTTAGGTGTTTTTCATTGCATGCAGTTGCAGAACTTTTCACCGGATATGGCGCATGGAGTAAGAGCAAGTTCTGTATTTCATGCCTTTTTTCATGGATTTGCAGAACTCGGTTCTGCATTTTTGTCTTTTTAGCTTCAAAATGCAGAACTTTTCCTTTGAGAAGAATCGGCGCAGCCCCTTTTTTCACAGTACCAACAAAAGCGACTTTTGCTTGCACGAGGGATTCTGGCAAGAAAAAGGTTTCAATTTTGTCGTAAATGGTATAAAATAAGAAAGTATGCAACAATAATTAAGATTTTTTGGAGGAACGACATGCTAACACTTGAACATGTGTGCTGGAATCCAGGTGGTAGAGAGGCAGTGCTCAAAGGCATCGACCTGCATCTAAAACCAGGAAAACTCACTGTGGTGACTGGACCTAATGGCGGCGGCAAAACCTCGCTGGCAAAAGTCATTGCAGGTCTGAATCAGCAGGCAGAAGGAACCATCCGGCTTGGAGATATAGATATTACAGAAAAAGATATAACCGAAAGAGCGAAGCTGGGCATCAGCTACGCCTTTCAGCAGCCAGTCAGATTTAAAGGAATTACTGTGCGTGCCCTTTTGGACCTTGCAGCAGGCGGCGATATTGGTGACGAAAATGTCTGTCAGCTGATGGCAAAGGTAGGACTCTGTACCAAAGACTATATTGACAGAGAAATCAACGCAAGCCTTTCTGGCGGCGAGATTAAACGAATTGAAATCGCGTCTGTGCTGGCACGCAGAGACAGCAAAGTGCTGATTTTCGATGAACCAGAAGCAGGGATTGACTTGTGGAGTTTTACGGGGCTGATCGATACATTTGAGGCGCTGAAGAAAGAACAGGATAAAGCGCTTTTAGTCATTTCGCATCAGGAGCGGCTTTTGGAAATCGCCGATGAAATTGCGGTGATTGTTGACGGAAAAGTTCGCATTGCAGGTCCGGGTGAAGAAATTATGCCGCAGCTTTTGGCAGGCGAAAAATCCGGTACTTGCCCGATCGGAAAGGAGTGGTAATCTATGGACAAGCTGACAGAAGAACTGCTGAAAGCAGTTTCAGACTATACAGACGGCGGCTATACAGGCGCTTTCAACATCAGGGAAAACGGTGGCTGTGCAGGCAGACAGTCTACAGAGAACATTCAAATTGAAGGAAAAGCGGATGGCAGCGGTATTGACATCTACATAAAAGCAGGCACCAAAGGAGAAAGGGTCTTTATTCCAGCCTGCGTAACACGCGGCAATGTAAACGATCTTGTCTATAACGATTTTCATGTGGGCGCAGATGCGGATGTTGTTATTGTGGCAGGCTGCGGTGTGCATACCGATGATGAGGGAGAAGCTGCCCACAACGGCATTCACAGTTTTTACTTAGAAAAGGGCGCGCATGTTTTATATGAAGAAAAACATTTAGGTACTGGGGAGGGCGCTGGACAAAAGAAAATCAGTCCTGTCACCCATGTAGAGCTTGCAGAAGATGCAGTACTGGAAATGAACACCATTCAGCTGGGCGGCGTGGATCATTCCGTCAGAACCACGACAGGCAGCCTCGGAGACAGAGCGAAACTTTTGATTCATGAGAGCTTGATGACCGATGGCGATGAGTACGTCATGACCGATTTTGATGTAGATATGAACGGTGCGGACAGCGCCATCGATTTGATATCCCGCTCTGTGGCAAAGGGGAATTCCTATCAGGAATACCATTCCAAAATCAAAGGCAACAACCGCTGTACAGGCCACTCTGAATGTGATGCCATTTTAGTGGGAAAAGGCAGAGTGAATGCAGCGCCGGAGCTTTACGCTGGGCACTTGGATGCAGAACTGATTCACGAGGCGGCCATCGGGAAAGTCGCAGGGGAACAGATTTTGAAGCTGCGGACATTGGGGCTTACCGAAGAAGAAGCAGAGCAACAGATTATTGAAGGATTTTTAAGAACCAATGGTTAAGAAGATGGATACATCGTTTACCTGGACACTGATGGACTGGTATCGCGCCAATCACAGGGCACTTCCATGGCGTAAAGACAAAGCGCCGTATCATGTCTGGGTTTCCGAGATCATGCTGCAGCAGACCAGAGTGGAAGCGGTGCGCGAATATTATAAGCGCTTTATGGATGCGCTGCCGACAATTTCTGATCTGGCGGCGGCAGAGGAAGAAACACTGCTGAAACTTTGGCAGGGTTTGGGGTATTACAATCGAATCCGGAATATGCATAAAGCCGCCCAGATCGTGGAACAGGAACTGGGCGGCGTTTTTCCATGTGGGTATGCGGAGATAAAAGCCCTGCCGGGCATTGGCGAATATACGGCTGGCGCCATTGCATCCATCTGCTTTGATGTGCCTGTGGCGGCGGTAGACGGCAATGTATTGCGGGTCATGAGTCGGCTGAAAAATGATAGCACCGACATTCAAAATGCAAAATTTAAAAAGCAGATTGGGGCAGAGTTGACTGCCCTGTATCCGCAGGAGCACTGCGGTGATTTTACGCAGGGGTTGATTGAACTAGGCGCACTGATTTGCGGACCGGCAGGACAGCCCAAGTGTGAAATTTGTCCCGTCGCAGCGTATTGTCAGGGGAGAGAACAGGGAACGGCTGCGGCGCTGCCAGTGAAAGCAAAGAAAAAGGCGCGAAAGAAAGTGGAAATGACGGTATTTATTTTGCACACTGCTGAGAATGCTGCCGAAGGTCAAGTCAAACGAACCGCTGTATGCAAGAGAGATGCAACAGGTCTGCTTGCGGGGCTGTACCAGTTTCCCAATGTTGATAAGAAGATGCAAGCATCGGAGGCAATCGCCCAGGCAGAGAGCTGGGGATGTCGGCCGAAAGATTTGCTGCGTCGTGCGGAATACTGCCACGTATTTACCCATGTGGAATGGCATATGACAGGGTATTATATTCTGGTTGAAACGATGCCGCACGCCTTTCAGTGGGCAACAGATGCCCAGCTAGCACAGGAAATTCCCATGCCTACCGCTTTTGGCTATTTTTTGCAGTAGACCTTGTATTTTCTCAGAAAAAATAAAAAATATACTAGAATTTTGTTGGAATTTGCGGTAAGATAGAAAACGTGTGCGGCATATCGTAATGCGCCGAGCATTGGGTATGTTCGCTTTTATTGCGTTAAGTTTTGAGCAGAAACTTTATATTAATCAAAAGAAATTATGTAACCAAAGGAGCAAAAAATGAACGAGAAAAAACGCGGAATTTGGAACGGGATTGAGCGGGTAGGAAACAAACTGCCGCATCCTGTTTACATTTTCATCATTTTGACGATTGTAGTATTCGTCGTTTCCGGTCTCTGCGGCAGCATTGTATTCCCGCATCCGAACACCGGAGAAGAGCAGCACATCATGAACTTGATGAGTAAAGATGGACTGATCTGGCTGCTGCAGTCCATGGTTGAAAACTTTGTAACTTTCAGCCCGCTGGGCATGACGCTTGTGGCAATGCTGGGGATCGGCATCGCAGAAGAAACAGGTCTTGTAACCACTGTCATCAAATCCACCATTGCTGGTGCACCAAAAGTGTTGGTTACTGCAGTGGTACTCTTTGTTGGTATCATGGGAAGTTTGGCAGGCTCTGCAACATTCGTGATTATTCCGCCGCTTGGCGCGATGATTTTCAAAGGCATGGGAAGACATCCGATTGCTGGACTTGCTGCAGGTTTTGCAGGTGTGGCAGCAGGCCTTTCTGCAAACCTTCTGATCACCCAGACAGATATTCTTCTGGCTGGCATTACCCAGGATGCTGCACAGATTTTTGACCCGAATTATATGGTCAATCCGACTGTAAACTGGTACTTCAT
>CANBFZ010000180.1 GCA_947367725.1 uncultured Eubacterium sp. | reverse complement strand
GAAAGTCCATCTTCAGAAGCCCCAATTCCTCAATGGTCGTCATATTGAACTGGGTAGCAACCCCTTTGTCGGACATATATAACGGCACATATTCATCCAGCGGCAACTTTGAAATTACAACCCCTGCCGCGTGAGTCGACGCATGTCTCGGCATTCCCTCGATGGCACGGGACATGTCGATCACCTTGGCAATACGCGCGTCGCTTTCATACATGTTTTTCAGCTCCGGATTCATGTCAAGGGCCTTATCGATGGTCATTTTCAAATCAAAAGGAATCGCCTTAGCCACTCGATCTGCCTCGGCGTAACTGAGATTCAAGGCTCTGCCAACATCTCTGACTGCTGCCTTCGCTTTCATTGTCCCGAAGGTGATAATCTGCGAAACGTTCTCTTTGCCATACTTTTTGATCACGTAGTCGATGACTTCCCCTCTGCGTTCAATGCAGAAGTCGATATCGATATCCGGCATGCTGACTCGTTCCGGATTGAGAAAACGTTCAAAAATCAAACTGTAACGAATTGGGTCAAGGTCAGTGATTCTTAGGGTGTACGCCACCAGACTGCCCGCTGCTGAACCCCTGCCCGGCCCTACCATGATACCGTTTCGTTTTGCAAAGTCGATAAAATCCCAGACAATGAGAAAGTATTCTACATATCCCATACTTTCGATCACATCAAGCTCATAGTCAAGACGTGTCTGCAATTCCTCGGTAATCCTATCATACCGGTCGGAAAGTCCGTTCTGACAAAGTTCCCGCAGGTACTGCTGATTGGTTTTTCCTGCAGGCGGAATAAATTCCGGCAGGTGATAATCGCCAAAGATAAATTCCACATCGCATTCCATGGCAATCTTATGGGTATTTTCGATGGCTTCCGGTGCGTAAGCGAAAATTTTCCGCATCTCGTCTTCACTTTTCAGATAAAATTGATCGTTGGGAAAGCGCATGCGCTTTTCGTCGTCGATGGTAGTCGCCGTCTGAATCGCCAGCAGCACGTCGTGAGCCTCAGCATCCTCCTGCTTCACATAGTGCACATCGTTGGTAGCGACCAGCGGAATCTCCAGCTCTTTCGAAAGCTTCACAAGCTGCGGATTGATCATAGCTTCTTCTTCCAATCCCTGATCCTGCAGTTCCAGATAAAAATTACCATGACCAAAAATTTCATCCAGCGTCTGCGCCTCTTTCTTTGCTCCCTCGTAATCCCGATTCAAAAGACAACTCTGCACCTTGCCCGCAAGGCAGGCAGAAAGCGCGATAATCCCGTTGCTGTGGGCGCGCAGTACATCTTTGTCGATTCTCGGTTTATAATAATAACCCTCCGTAAAACCTTTGGATACAATCTTAATCAGATTCTTATAGCCATCGTTGCTCTTGGCAAGGAGTACCAGATGCCCCTGATATTTGTCCTTGTCCGCATCTTTGTCGTGCATGGTTCTTGCTGCTGTATAGACTTCACAGCCGATGACCGGCTTGATCCCCTGCTTCTTGCATTCTTTATAAAAATCGATGACGCCAAACATGACGCCATGATCGGTAATCGCAAGGGAGTCCATACCCAGTTCCTTTGCCCGTGCGACCACATCGGTAATGCGCGCCGCGCCATCCAGCAGGCTGTATTCTGTATGAACATGTAAATGTGTAAATGCCATGTTGTTACCTCTTTGCTATGTATGCTGACTCACTTTCTTTCAGGAGTCTGTCAAAATCGCTTTCGTATGTTCTATCCTGTAAAATTCTGTATTTTTCAAATTCACTTTCTGCAAAGGCTTTAGCAATTTCCGCAGTAACCTTTCCCACCGCAATAATAGCAGGCAGCGCATAGTGCTTGTATTGATAGGTTTTTCCATCATCAGCAGTTTGTGCAAAAACTGCATTTTCCTCTAACTCTCCGCTTTCAAAGATACTTTTCAAATGTTTTGTCACCACGCTGCGATCCACGTCAAAAAGCTTTGCAATTGCTTTCTGCGTCAACCAGACATTGCCGTCCTGCACCCGTACCTTGATAGAATCCTCTCCTGCGTCCTTTGTAAAAACCAGAAAGTCTATGGTACTGTTGCGAATCTGCATTGTTTTTTCTGTCATTCAAACTCTCCTCTACCTCTTTAGATGTTTCTCAATCATCGCCGCCAGGCTCGCAAGTGCCCTGCTCAGATCTTCCGGATCCGCATAGGCATAGGAAAGCCTGATGGCGTGGTTTTCTGCGTAATCGTACATATTGCCCGGATTGAGCAAAATCCCTGCCTTCAGCGCGTCCTGAAACACTTTGTCCATAGACACTTTATGACGCAGACGCAGCCAGATATAAAAGCCGCCTTCGGGTTTATTCCATGTAGCAAGACCGGCAAAATGCTTCTCCAGCACTGCCAGAGCATAATCTCTACGGGCCTTCAGCTCCGTGCGAAGCTGCTGCAGGTAGATGTCGTAGTCGCCGCTTGTGATCAATTCCGTCATCATCCACTGAGAAACGGAACTGGCGCCATAGTCGGTCTGCATCTTTACATCGCCCAGTCTGTACACAACCGCCTCCGGTCCGACCACCCAGCCGATCCGAAGTCCCGGCGCCATGGTCTTGGAAATGGTTCCCATGTAGATTACAGAACCGGTCTTATCCATTGATTTCAGAGCTTTCGGCGGTTCTTCATCAAACCAAAGCTGACCGTAAGCATCATCCTCCAAAATCGGCATACGCTGCTTCTGGCAAAAGCCCATAACTTCCTTGCGGCGCACCTGACTCATCACGGTTCCCGTCGGATTGTGAAAAGTAGGAATCGTATAGAGAAGCGCGTCATTGGAGGCTTCCTTGATATGCCAGTACTGCAACCCCTCTTCATCCAGTGACACACCGGAAAGCTGCATCCCTGCTGATTGAAAAATCTGCAAAGATTTCAAATAGGATGGTGCCTCCGTATACACGTTGCTGCCCCGTTTCAGCATGCACACAGACACCAGCTGCAGCCCCTGCAGGGAGCCGCTTGTCACCATAATGTTGGAAGCGTCCGCGTCAATTCCCTGGTTTTCTTTCAGCCACGCAGAAAGCGCCTTTCCCAATTCAGGAAGTCCAAGGGGACCCAAATATCCCAGATTTGGAATCCGCTCCGGCATGCTGCGAAAAATTTTGCTGACCAGCCTGCCCGGATAAAGTTCTGGCGAAAGTTCCCCTGTACCAATCCTAATATAGCCCGGTTCAAACTCCATCTTGTTAATGGTCTGAATCGTAGAGAGGTTCGCCCGAAACGGTCCGCTTGCAATATATTTATTCCAGTCCGGCGGCTGACTCATGCGCAGGGACCAGGTGTTGCTGGCAACTCTGGTACCGCCGCCAAAGCCGCTTTCTAAAATGCCATAAGAAATCAGTTCCTCCATGGCGCTGACGATGGTGCTTCTGTTTACGCCAAAAGCCTCCGCCATGGCTCTTTGGCTGGGCAGACGACTGCCAATTGGCCAGTCTCCCGCCGCGATTTTATCATTGATATATCTGATAATCTGCCTGTAAATCGGCGTTTTATCCTGTTTATTTGGTTTCCAGTCGATGGTAATCATTTGGTTGGTTTAAAATCCTTCTGCTTGGTGGGTGACATCCATTATGTTCCATGCTACTATTGTAACACAGCTTGCATAGGCTTGCGACAATTTTCCTTGAGAAAAATCACAAAATCTAATCCAGGAGGACTTACTTATGCCGCTTTTTTTACAAGGCTTTACCATAGGGCTTGCCTACGTAGCGCCGATTGGCCTGCAGAATCTATTTGTTATCAACACCGCACTGACACAAAAAAAGAGCCGCGTCTATCTGACGGCTCTCATCGTTACATTCTTTGATGTTACCCTAGCGCTTGCCTGCTTCTTCGGCATTGGCGCAGTGATGCACGCTTTTACCTGGCTCCAGATGATCATACTCTGCGTGGGCAGTTTTATCGTCATGTGGATCGGCATCGGGCTGTTACGCGCCAAAGATAAAATGGATACCTCTACCAAAGTGGACGTCCCCCTTTTAAAAGTGATTTCCACATCCTGTGTGGTCACCTGGTTTAATCCCCAGGCACTGATCGACGGCACTATGCTTTTGGGGGCGTTTCGCACCACACTTCCAAAAGAACACGTTGTGGAATTCATCCTCGGTGTGAATCTTTCTTCTTTTGTATGGTTCTTTGGAATTTCAACAATTTTAACCTTATTTAGCGCCAAATTCAACGACAAAGTGCTGCGCATCATCAATATCGTCTGCGGCGCGGTCATCGTATTCTACGGGGCAAAACTCTTCATAAACTTTATCCAGATGATACTGGCATAACAGCTGCAGTCAATCAAGCAAATCACACAGACACGCCTTATAGGACGTGTCTGTTTTTCCCTAACAACAACGCCAGAAAAAGCGACCTGTTACATTGGCTTCAGATTCTGATTCAGCCTGTCCACCATCCAGGCCATGCGCTTCTGTCGTCCGGCTTCTGTCTTCGCATCAAAATACGCACGTGCGTACGTTTTCTTTACAGAAAAAGACATCGTCGCAAAGTTGGTGCAAGCAGGCTCATATCCCTGCAGCAATGCAGAAATCTGTGCGATTTCTTCCTCTGTCATCGCCGCGGATTTTGGTGCATTCCACTGTCCATTTTTCTTGGCTTCCTCCATTTTCTTTCTGCCAAAATCGGTCATCAGGCCTTGCGCTTCAAGACGTTGCGCCAACGCCTTGTTTTTTTCTGACCACTTACTCTTCTCTCTACGCATAGAAAAATATTTCTGATACGTTTGATCGTCTATGCTTTTCATTTGCCCATCAATCCAACCAAAACAAAGTGCTTCTTCCAGCGCTTCTGCTGCTTTAATCGTTTTGGGGCCGCCTGCTTTACCAAATAAAAGCCATACGCCTTCCTTTTCTGTGCAATGGTCTTGCAGCCAATTTCTAAATTCTTCTCTATTTGCAAATTTCAGTATGTTATCCATCGTCCTGCGCTCCTTTCTCCCGTCCACGTCTTGCCAAGCCTTCTACTTCCATGC
>CANBFZ010000179.1 GCA_947367725.1 uncultured Eubacterium sp. | reverse complement strand
ATTGAAATTCAGAATATACAGGGGGCAATTCAGCTGATGGTGCCCAAAAGGTAAAAAGGGGAAAAGATGAAAAAGGGAATAGAGAGGAATGATAAACGGCATTTGCTGTTGCTTTTATATGTGCCAGCATATCTGGTCGTGTTTTTCTTAATTGAGCAGGCCGTACCGGAGACAGCGGATTACTGGGTTTCTTATTGCTTTCTTGACGATTTGATACCGTTTCAAGAGTGGTTTATTATTCCGTATTGTCTGTGGTATCTGCTGATGTTTGCTGTGGGATTTTGGCTTATGTTGCGGGATGTACCCGTATTTAAATTGTATATGTACTGCATTATGATCGGCTTTACAGCCTGCATGGTGTTTTGTCTGCTTGTGCCCAATGGACAAGACTTACGTCCGGAAGTGTTTCCAAGAGATAACTTACTGAGCAAGTTGGTGGGGCTGATTTATGCTGCCGATACCAATACCAACGTGATGCCCAGCATGCATGCTGTAGGCGCAGTCTTTGCAGCCATGGCAATCTGTACGACGAAAAGTGTAAAACATGTCGCATACAAAGTGGCGGCTGTGGCAATGGGCGGGTTGATCTGCATTTCTACCTGTTTTGTAAAGCAGCATTCGATTTTGGATGTAGCAGCGGCAGTGGTGCTATGTGTGATTATTTATTTCGCATTAAGAATAATTATGAAAAGCGAATTAAGGAATTCTTAAGAAATATTAAGAAATTAAAAACACTCATAAATGTTGAAGTTTCAACGATTATGAGTGTTTTTAATTGTGAATATTGTGTGAAAAAAGCCTAAAAAACTTGACTTTTTGATGCATATAAAGTAAGATGATGCCTGTGAGACAATTGAAAACATGAAAAGGAAATAGTATTATGTCAAATCATTCTATGACGAGAGTCAATACTACAATCAAAAGGGTGTTTCAAGCAACTGCCTCAGTTCTATTGACAATGTCCATGGTATTTACATTTGCATTTGGTTCGCAGGGGAATGCTTACGCAGCGGATCAGTTTGAAAGCGAATTATGGGCAGTCATGATTGGAGATGAAGAAGTATTATATGTGGATTCAGAAGAGTCCGGCCAGCAGATTATAGAGGGACTGACCAACTATTATCTGTCAAAAGGTTCAAACGTATTAGATGTACAGTTTGATCCTGTGATCGAAATTAAGAAAGTAACTACCTTTGCAGAAGAAGAATTTGCAGCGTACGGCGGCACTGCGAGAATGACCGGTGTAGAAGATGCGATTGCAAAACTCAGTGAAGGCAAGGTTGAATATTTTGTGTATCGGACAGAAGAAGGCGATACACTGAAATCGATCGCAAAGGAATATTCTATTTCTGCAAAGAAACTGGCAACACTGAACTTCGGCGAATACGATACAGATGAGACGATACAGGAAGGTACTTATCTGGTACTGTATACAGAAGTTCCGTATGTAGAAGTAACGACCATAGAGGAGATTACTTCTACGAAGTCAATTGACTATGACACTGTTTATAAGAAGACAAGCTCTTTATCAAAAGGAACCCAGAAGGTGAAAACCAAAGGCGTTAAGGGCAAACAAGCAGTGACGGAAAAAATCACCAAGGTAAATGGGGAAGAGACGAATAGTGAGTTGATTTCTAAGGAAACCCTCAAGAAACCGGTTAACAAGGTTGTACTGAAAGGTACAGGTTCTGTAACAGCGAAGGCTGGAAAGACTTTTGATTTTGTAGAGGGTGCAGAGATTGTAGAATATGCGAAGAAGTTTGTCGGGAATCCTTACCGTTACGGCGGAACTAGTCTGACAAAGGGTGCAGACTGCTCGGGCTTTGTTTATGCAGTATACAAGCATTTTGGCATTGACCTGCCGCGTGTGGGGCAGTCAGGTGTAGGCAAAGCAGTCTCCTATAAGAATGCAAAGAAAGGTGATATTCTGATTTATGCCGGTCATGTGGCAATCTATGCAGGCAATGGCAAGGCGGTACATGCCGTCAATGAACGTCTCGGCATCAGAGTTACCAGCGCCACTTATACCGGTCCGGTGATCGGCGTAAGAAGAATCTTGGATTAATCCACAGGAGAAGGATTGAGATTTATGAATCTGAAATACCATTTAAAATCAAAAAAATATCTGATTGCAGGGACACTTGTCCTTGCAATCTCTGTTTTAGCCGTTCTTGCGGCATCTACGATTAGAGCCAATGCCAGTGAAGATTACTGGGACGTTAAGATTGGTGAAAATACTGTTGCGGTGTTGACTTCTGAGTCGGAAGCAAAGCAGGTCATCCGTGCGGTGAAAAACTATTACGTACAGGAAGGCGCAATGGTCAAAGCCATTCAATGCACACCGGAAATGACAGTGGAATTGAAGCCTTATCAGCTATCTGAAAAACCGGACGTTATGCGTGTAGAAGATGCTGCGGCATATATTCTTTCCGGTACGAAAGAAAAGTTGATGTATACTGTAAAAAGCGGCGATAGCCTTTGGCGTATTGCAGAAGCCCATGGGTTCACAGTGGATGAAGTCAAGGCGATGAATGCAGACAATGATTTCTCTATGCTGCATCCAGGCGATGAAATTCGCCTGTACCAGATGAAACCGATGGTGGACGTTATGGTGACGCAGGAGGTTACTTCGGAGAAAAAAATCAAATATAAGACCATAAAAAAGACTTCTTCGGAAGTGTTGAAGAATACAACGATTGTTCAGCAGGAAGGTGTTTATGGCAAAAAAGAGGTCACCGAGCTGATTACTTCAAAAAACGGAATTGTGACAGAGACAGAAGAGATTGCTTCCACTGTGATACAGAAACCGAAGAAGCGCGTGATGGTTCGCGGAACTGGCGTGCTGCCGGCACCAACTGGCGGTAAAACATATCAGGGAAGCGGCGCTGCAGTTGCAAACTATGCCTTGCAGTTTGTGGGTACCCCGTATGTGTATGGCGGCAGCAGTTTGACAAAGGGTGCGGACTGTTCTGGTTTTGTTCTTGCTGTATATAAACATTTCGGTATCACCATGGCACATGACGCAGGCGTCATGCGAAATTACGGTAAAGAAGTGTCGCTGGGGGCGGCACAGCCGGGTGATCTGGTCTGCTACTATGGTCATGTGGCGATTTATATCGGAGGCGGGCAGGTGGTGCACGCTGTAAATGAAGGTATGGGCGTTGCAGTAACCGGCGTCAGCTATACAGGTCCAGTGCTTACCGTAAGACGGATTGTAGAATAAAATTATATGGCATCCCCTTGGATGACGTGAGACGGATCAAGGCGTTTCGCGCCGTCAGGGACGAAACAATATAGCAGTAAGCGTATGATTTTTGAGAAGTTGTGCAGGAAATGCATCAGTAGCATTGATTTGCACAACTTTCGGTAGCGATGGTTTTGCTAAATCGCTTTATGATGGCTGTGATGCACAACTTTTGGGGAGCGTAGTCGTGCAAAATGATGCTGCTATAACGGAATTGCATAAATGATACTAAGAAAGTTGTGCAGATTGGGTGGAAATACCTATAATTTGCACAACTTTTTATCATTTGTAGAGGTGAAAGATCTGAGAAGTTGTGCAGAAAATGCTTTTGTGGCATTGATTTGCATAACATCTCGCAAGTCTAGTTGTGCAAATCCATTTTATATAGCAGCGCTTGCACAACTAGTTCACATTACATTTTTTTCCCAAGCACTTTATAAGCGATGAGGAAAATTCCCAGCTCTACACATATGCTAAACAGGAGCAGCATAGAGGCGCGAATATCATCATAAAAAGAGGGTGCAAGACCCTCTTTTCATAATCAAATACAACGTTCAGTTCAACTAAATCACTCTGACCTTAATGACACCATCAACGGCTGGAATATCACTGATAGCTGTGCCAACATTGGCAAGCACATAGCCGTACGCGCCGCGGACATTGCCGACGATGGCCTTCGGCTGGAAATCTGCCAAAAGATCTGCAGCAAATTTTATAGGATTGTCGATCCCTTTGGTCAAGAGCGCGACTCTGGTATCGTTTCCTTTCGGGCCCAGATTGACAGCAGGGAAGTTTACGGAGTTTACAATATTTCCGTTTTCAATATAATCCATGATCTGTTCCACTGCCATGGTAGCACAGTTATCTTCAGCTTCAGCGGTAGAAGCACCTAAATGCGGCAGACTGATCACATTAGGTTTGTTCAGGATGCCGTCTGTGGCAAAATCTGTAACGTACTTTGCCAACTTGCCGGATTCCAGTGCAGACAACAGATCCGTTTCGTTAACCAGCTTATCTCTGGAGAAGTTAAGCAGAACCGCACCGTCTTTTGCTGCAGCGAAAAGTTCTGCATTGAACATGCCTTTGGTCGCGTCCATGGCAGGCACATGAATGGTAATATAGTCGCTTGCTGCCATAACATCTTTGACGTCAGCCATTACTTTCACTGATGGAGAAAGACTGTGGGCGGATTTTATACTGAAGAACGGATCATAACCGATGACGTTCATACCCAGTGCTTCTGCTGCGTTTGCGACCATAACGCCGATGGCGCCAAGACCCACTACACCCAGTGTTTTACCCAGGATTTCAGTGCCTGCAAATTGGCTTTTGCCTTTTTCAACGGTTTTGCTGATATTTTCTGTTAAAGAAGCTTCCCAGGCGATACCTGCCGGAATATTTCTGGCAGCTAGGAAAAGTCCCGCCAGTACCAATTCCTTTACAGCGTTGGCGTTGGCGCCAGGGGTGTTAAACACAACAATCCCTTCTTCTGCGCATCTGTCCAGGGGAATATTATTAACGCCGGCGCCGGCTCTTGCAATGGCAAGCAGCTCTTTGCCGAACTCCATTTCGTGCATATCCTGACTTCTTACTAAAACACCAGAGGAACCAGAAACCTCACCGGAGACAGTATATGCCTCTGACAAACGGGAAAGTCCCACGGGTGAAATTTTGTTTAAGGTTGCAATTTTGTACATAATAAGTACCTCCTGTTGATATTAGTAAAGATTTTTAATTTAGCTTAAATTATAACACCTTACC
>CANBFZ010000178.1 GCA_947367725.1 uncultured Eubacterium sp. | reverse complement strand
CGTATTCAATGCCGTTCTCGCATCGCCGTTTGAAAATCTTGCAATCACAGAAATCGATGCGCTGTCTATATCGATTTCCATGTCGCCAAAGCCCTTAGAACTGGTCAGCGCCTGCTGCAAAAGCCCAGTTAAATCTTCTTCTGAAAGCCCTTTCATTACAAACACTTTGCAGCGGGATAAAAGCGCGGAATTGATTTCAAAAGATGGATTTTCTGTGGTTGCCCCTACTAAAATGATACTGCCTTTTTCCACATAAGGCAGAAAAGCGTCCTGCTGTGCCTTGTTAAACCGGTGGATTTCGTCGGCAAACAGCAGCGTACGAATGCCCATACGCCTGGATTCCTCCGCTTTCTCCATCACCTGTTTGATTTCTTTTATGCCGCTTGTCACGGCACTAAACTCTACAAAATTGGCTTTGGTTTTCTTTGCAATGATCCTCGCCAGCGTGGTTTTTCCCACACCCGGCGGTCCCCAGAAAATCATGGAAGAAATCTGATCCCTATCGATAAGCTGCCGCAGTATTTTCCCTTTGCCAATTAAGTGCTGCTGTCCTACATACTCGTCCAGCGTTTCTGGCCGCAGTCTGCTGGCAAGGGGTGCATGCTCTGGTCTATGATCAAAAATTGTAAGCTGTTCCATCCTACTTCTCTTCTGTCTGTTTTTCTTTCAGCAAATCTCTGATTTCTGCAAGGAGTTCCTCTTGGGTCGGTCCTTTCTGCACTTCTGCTTCTTCTGCCTCCTTCGCCTCTGCTCTCGTAAAGGCAGCCGTCACTTTTGCTGCCATCTTGACCATCGCAAAAATGCATACGCCAATAATCAGAAAATCTATGATATTCTGCAAAAAACTGCCGTAAAGGATTGCGGTCTCCGGGACAGTTACGTTGCCAGCCGCATCCAGCTGGGCATCTTGTATCACCCATTTCAGATCAGAAAAAGAAATGGTGCCTGTTACAGCGCCCAGGGCGGGCATCAAAATATCGTTGACCAGCGATGTAACAATTTTTCCGAAAGCGCCGCCAATAATGACGCCTACTGCCATATCAATAATATTTCCCTTTAGAATAAATGCTTTGAATTCACTGACTGTATTTCCTACCGCACCAGTCAGTCTTTTTTTCTGCTTGTCCATTTCCGAAGTTCCTCCTATGTTTTCTCTGTATGGTTTCTCTTATTTTACCACAAATGCAGACAATTTACCATGGTCTCTTTGCCGCACGGTGCCTTGACATAACCACGTTCTAACGTTATGATGGTGCTATCTACTATTTTGAGGAGGATTCACATGTATCGTACGGTTTCCAAGAATTTACTGGAATTTTTAGATGCCAGTCCCACCTGTTTTCATGCAGTAAAAAATATGGCAGACACACTGCTTGCCAACGGCTTTACGCAGCTTTCCGAAAAAGAACCGTGGAAAATCACCACAGGCGGCAGCTATTTTGTCACCCGAAATGATTCTGCCATCATCGCGTTTACCATTCCCGAAGACGGTATCAAAGGGTTTCGCATCATGGCAAGTCACAGTGACTCGCCCACGTTTAAAATAAAAGAGCATCCAGAAATCACTGTCGAAGAGCACTACACCCAGCTCAATGTAGAAGGTTATGGTGGCATGCCCTTTGGACCGTGGCTGGATCGTCCCCTCTCTGTCGCTGGCCGTATCGTGATCAAAGAGGGCGATGCACTTGTTACAAAACTGGTACAAGTTGACCGTGACCTGGTTTTAATTCCAAATCTTGCCATTCATATGAACAGAGAAATCAACAAAGGCTACCAGTATAACCTGCAGAAAGACCTGCTGCCCCTTTATGGAGATGGCGCTGCCAAGGGCACTTTTATGCAGACCATCGCAGCGGCAGCAGGCGTAGAAGTGCCCCAAATTCTCGGACACGATCTGTTCCTCTATAACCGGCAGAAAGGTACGATCTGGGGCGTCAACGAAGCATTCATTTCCAGTGGAAGACTCGATGATCTGCAGTGCGCGTTTGCCTCTCTGCAAGGTTTTCTGCAAGGAGAGAAAAAAGCATATGCGGCAGTGCACTGTGTCTTCGATAATGAAGAAGTCGGCAGCGAGACAAAACAAGGGGCTGCTTCCACGTTCCTGAAAGACACACTGATGCGCATCTGTGCATGCCTCTCGATGCGCCGCGAAGCGTATCTGGTTGCCATTGCAAACAGTTTTATGGTTTCTGCAGACAACGCCCATGCTGTGCATCCCAACCACACCGGCAAAACAGACCCGACCAATCGACCTTACCTAAACGAAGGCATTGTCATAAAGTATAACGGCGACCAGAAATATTGTACGGATGCAGTTTCTTCTGCCATGTTCAAAGCGCTGTGCAGCGCCTGCGGCGTATCATTGCAGACTTTTGTCAACCGCTCCGATATGACCGGCGGTTCCACCCTTGGCAATATTTCTACGACACAAGTTGCACTAAACGCCGTAGATATTGGCTTGCCGCAGCTTGCCATGCATTCCCCTTACGAAACGGCTGGTATTAAAGATACCTACGACCTGATCAAGGTTGCTGCAGCACTGTTTGCTTAACCCAGCAAAAAACGCTTTCCCTGTCTCCTTTCGGAATCCAACAGAGAAAGCGTTTTCTATTTCAGCAGAAAATAGCCATCGCTTCGCTTTTATCCAAGTAGTTTTAGTCCCAGCGGCAGCCATACCGGCACAACAAAAGTCAAAATCGTTCCACTGATCAGCGCCACCATGGAAAGTTCTGGTCCCACAAAACGACTGACCGGCACCAGCATGGAATCCATACATCCGGCAGCACCAGAGGCGATGGGACTGCCTTTGCTGATTTTAATCAAAACTGGCAAAAGTGCCACGGTCAGCACGTCTCGAATGATATTTACAATAAATCCGTAGGTACCGGCTTCGATCCCGAAATTTTCCGTCATGGTTGCACCAGTCAAACTGTAGTACCCCATGCCGCTGGCAGAAAGAATAGACCAGTTCATCGGCACATCAAGCACAAGCCCTGCTGCAAGTCCGCCCAGCAAACACCCTGCAAAAATTCCAATGGGCATAAAAATGACGCGCAGTCCCAGGCGACGAATATAGCTAAATACACTTTTGTTGGATGCCAGACTTACGCCTACACCAGTATAAAGCAGAATCAGACAACCGGTTAATAAGGTGTCCAATAACGTTTCGTTGATGTCATGCAGGATAAAGCGCCCGCCTAAAATCCCTACGGCAATGCAGGCAGGCATGATAATAATGAGGGGCGAAAAAGATTGCATTCCGTCTTTCTCCCCTGCTGCAGCGGATTCAGGGCTTAGGCACAGCCCTTTTTCCATATGTAGCTGCAGACGTATTTTCTCCAGCGGCATGATTGTCTTCTCAAACAGTAACGTAACCAGCACACTGCAGATGACTGCTGCCAAAGAAATTAAGAAGCAATGCAGCCCAATCCGATCCAGATTCCCCATCACTGCTTCACTGATGCCGATATTCAGTCCGATCACCACCATCAGCATAAACAATGCCAGATTGGTGATGGTATCCACCCACCGCAGCACAGATTCTGGCAGTCCCCGCCAGTTGATCGCCGCACCCAGTGCAAGGCAAAGAAATGGAATATATACGTTCATAGAAAGTTCCTCAGTTTCGTAAAATTCTTTTGCTATTATTATACCGGTTTGCAGACTGCATGTCGAACACTTTCTACAAAACAAAAGCACCCTTTACTAGGGTATCAAGCAAAGGGTGCTTTTATCAAATTATTAATCATTGAATGCTTTTAATCTAATCGGCACATAACATCTCGTTTTATCTCCGTCATTAATGGTTGGACTTGGCGTCTTTCCCGTCAGTTGATTGAACGTATATACACCCGTGTAAGTCTGACCTGCAAATACTCCCTTTGGAACAATTTCATCGTTTGGAATCCATGAAGTTTTCCAATTTTTATTTTCCTTACTAAATCCTACCTGTTCAATACATGCAACCTGGCTTTTTTCTGGATCCACCTTAGTTTTGGAAGCATCAGTGTACACAATTTTAACGTCAACAACTAAACGGGCATGTCCATATCCACTGCCGTCCGTTGTTCGAAATAGCAATGCATCGCCGGGTTTGATCGCTGCATACACCTTGCTGTAAATATCTTCTCCCTCTTCATAATTTCCCTCTGCAGAAAGTCCTGTCACAATTTGTTTCGTCGTAGTTGCATTTTTCCGAGCGCTATAGTACTTTCCATACTTTCCTACCAGCATAAGGTAATCGTTCTCATTTTCACTTGCAACAATCCCGTCAGCAAACATGTTTTTTGTTCGATAAATCTTTCCGGTATCTTTTCTTGCGAGGTATACACCTGTTGCTGCTTTCCATGCAAACCCGACAGAAGAGGAGCAATCAGTTCCATAAATGGAGATATACCGTGGATCACTTGCAAGTGTCTTTGTGCCTTTCTTCAAAGTGATTCCATTTACATACTCTTCTTCTCTATTTACCTGTGTATATGGAATGCCTCGTCTCGGAATCACCTCATTGGCAAGCTTATTATCCCAACGGCAATTCACTTGAACCTTAGAACTTTCCGTTAGCTGGTTATTACTGTCCTGCCCATAGCAATATCGCAGTGTCGCAGTCAATTTCCAAGGCATCTGCGACATTTTAAGCATCTTGTCACATGCTGCTGCCCTCTGCGCAGAAACCGCAGTAATCACACCTCCATCATCCACCGTGTAAGTACCCGCTGCATAAGCCGGCTGCATAAATAGCGTCATCATGAGCAAACACATCGTCATCATGATTGACATCTTTTGAACCCTTTTGTTCATCTTCTTTTCCCCCTTTTCAATCTAGTTATTCCTTAATTTTATATTAAATCCTATCTGCCCGCTTGTCCATTTCAACCAAAAGACAAATTTTTTCATCTTTTTACTATTATCTATCCCCCCGATTTACCAGTTCATTGTGAACTATCATTTCATTTATGAGTTTTGCGCACAAAGGCGTATAACTATAATCTTAAACAAAGAACAAAAA
>CANBFZ010000177.1 GCA_947367725.1 uncultured Eubacterium sp. | reverse complement strand
GTTTTTGCTGCAAGCAGCGCAAAACTTTTATTCTCCATTTTCTTTCTCCTTTATGGCGTATTGTTTCTGTAAATCGTCTCTGGCCGCAATCGTATCTGCATCCAGAAAAACACCTTGTGTTTTCACATATTCTATGGTTCTGCACATGGAAAGAAGACAGGCTTGCTCTAAATCTGTTTCCACAGCCCGGCGAATCTCTTCTATGCCTGGATAACTTCGATTGGGTTCAATCGCATCAGCGATATAGATGACTTTTTCCAACACTGACATACCCGCTCTGCCTGTGGTATGATAGCTGACCGCATGAATGATATCAGCATCGGTGATGCCATAATCTCGTTCCATGATCACTGCCGCGATTTTGCCATGTGCCAGATTTGGATTGTCGATATATTGCTCTGGCAATGCCAGATGCTTGATATAATAATTCAGCACGTCAGCAGGCACACCGCGAAACATATCGTGAAACAATGCCGCGATCTCAGCTTTTTCCGGGTCAGCGCCGTATTGCTGCGCCAGTGCAATTGCTGTTTTGCGAACCCCTTCTGTATGAATTTTTCTCTTTTCAGAAAAGTTTTTTTCAATATATTCCCTGATAGAGTCTGTGTTCATGAATATACCTTTCTACTGGAACAGGAACCAGCGCACGGATCGATTTTCCAGCCTTGATATTTTCTTTGATTTCAGTAGATGAAACTTCCAGAATCCGATTGTGCAGGATTTTGATCCTGGCGTCGTAGTCTCTTCGGAATCGTTCCACCGTCATTTCTGTCTCGCTCACCTTATAACCTGGTCTTACTCCCACAATAAAGGGAAATTCCTGGAGCAATGCACGACCTTGATACCAGCTTTCCAGACTCAGAAACGCGTCAGTTCCCAAAATAAAGTGCAGACGGTCATTTGGATACTGTGTTTTCAAGGTCCGCAGCGTTTTATAAGTATACGACACTTCTTCACTATACGCTTCTACTGTAGAAACGATGAAATTCTGATTCTGTCTTGCAATCAAGCGGACCATCGCAACCCTGTCTTCTTCCGATGCCATCTCTCTACCGATCTTAAACGGTTGGACTTTTGCCGGCAGCAGCAAAATCTGTGCAAGTCCGCATTCATGCATGGCAGCTTTGGCAATGGATAAATGTCCGTTATGAAAAGGATCAAAGGATCCGCCCAGAATTCCAATATCGCCCATGATTACCTCAAGTTGATTCCAAGTTCAGCCAGTTGTTCTTCTTCCACAATGCCCGGTGCTTCACACACCATACACTGTGCGTTCTGATTTTTCGGAAATGCTATGACTTCTCGAATGCTGTGTTCTCCCAAGAGCAGCATCACCAGTCGGTCAAGACCATAGGCGAGTCCGCCATGCGGCGGCGCACCGTATTTAAATGCCTCCAACAGGAAGCCAAATTTTTCCTGACATTCTTCTTCGGTCAGCTTTAGCACTTCAAACATCTTCGCCTGTAGCGCTTTTTCGTGGATTCTGATGCTGCCGCCACCCAGTTCTACACCGTTCAAAACGATATCATAAGCGATGGCTTTGACGTTTTCCGGCGCTGTGTCAAGGAGTGGAATATCCTCTGTTCTCGGATGGGTGAACGGATGGTGCATGGCTTTCAGCGCACCGGTCTCTTCCTCTTTTTCAAACATCGGAAAGTCAGTAACCCAAAGCAGATTAAACTGTTTGTCATCCAGAAGTCCCAGCAGACCAGCAATATGTCTTCTAAGGAATCCCAGCGTGTCAAATACAACTTTGGATCGATCTGCCGCAATGAGAATTAAGTCGTTTTTCTTTGCATCAAAGACTTTTGCAATTTCTGCAAGTTGTTCCTGCGTAAAGAATTTATTCACGGAAGATTTGTATTCCTCTTCTTCTACACGCAGCCATACAAGCCCTTTTGCACCGTAATGCTTCGCCTGTTCTGTCAGTTTGTCGATCTCTTTTCTGCTGAATTGATCAGAAGCACCATCAATACAGATACCGCGTACATCACCGCCCGCCGCAAGTGCATCAGCAAAAACCTTGAATTCTGTGCCGGAAACGACTTCATTTAAGGATTTTAGTTCAAAGCCAAATCTGGTGTCCGGCTTATCGCTGCCGTACCGCGCCATGGCTTCATCATACGGAATTCTCGGAAACGGCGTCGAAATTTCTACATCCAGCAGTTCCTTGAATACACGCTTCAGAAAGCCTTCCTGCATTGCGATGACGTCATCCTGATCTACAAAAGACATTTCCAGGTCGATCTGGGTAAATTCGGGTTGTCTGTCCGCACGCAGATCCTCGTCTCTGAAGCATTTAGCAATTTGCATGTAACGGTCGCAGCCACTGACCATCAAAAGCTGCTTAAAAAGCTGCGGCGACTGTGGCAGCGCATAAAATCTGCCTTCGTTGACACGGCTTGGTACCAGATAGTCTCTCGCGCCCTCCGGCGTAGATTTAATCAAAATCGGTGTTTCGATTTCTGTAAATCCATTGGCATCAAAATAATCACGCGTCAATTTGGTCAGCTTATGCCGAAAACTGATATTCTCCTGCATTTTCAGTTTTCGCAAATCCAAGTATCTGTACTTGAGACGCAATGTATCGTCTACGTTGTCATCATCTTTTATATAAATCGGCGGTGTTTCCGATTCTGCATACACTAGAAGTTCTTTGGCAAAGACTTCGATCTCTCCAGTAGGAAGATTGGTGTTCTTTGCACTTCTTTCCTTTACGATGCCCTTGATGCCGATGACATATTCGCTTCTCAGCGATTCCGCTTTCTGAAATACATCTTCTGCAATGGTGTCATCAAAGGTAATCTGTACAATGCCGGTCTTATCACGAAGGTCTGCAAAGATTAAGCCGCCCAGACTTCTCTGTTTGGCAACCCAACCGTTTAAGACCACTTCCTGTCCGGCGTGTTCGATTCGAAGATCCCCGCAAAAATGGGTTCTTTTCAATAATTCTGCCATGTATCTCTCTCCTATTTCGCTAATTCTTCTGTCAAATCTTCTAGTTTCACTTCTCGCTGTGTAGAGGTTGCCATTTCTTTTACAGAAACTACCCCTTCGGCAAGCTCGTTGTCTCCGATGACAACGGTATACTGTGCGCCTAGTCTGTCGGCGTATTTAAACTGGCCTTTAATATTTCTGGCAAGGGTATCCATTTCAGCTTTTACCCCTTTATTTCTCAGGTTTCTAAGCAGTTTCAGTCCAAAAGCCTTTGCATCGTCACCCATGACTGCAATAAAGGCTTTCAGCGGTTCCGGCTGTGGAATTTCTACACCATTTTCCTCCATCAGCATCAAAAGACGCTCAATGCCAAGACCAAAACCAACGCCAGGGATCGGAGGTCCACCAATTTCTTCAATCAGATGGTCATATCTGCCGCCACCGCATACGGTCCCCTGGGTGCCGTTGCTGTCTGTGACAAACTCAAAGGCTGTCTTAGTGTAATAATCCAGACCTCTTACAATCCTCGGATCTACGACATATTCGATGTCCATGGCGTCGAGATTCTTCTGTACATCGGTAAATGCGTCTCTGCAGTCGTCGCACAGATAATTGATCATATCTGGTGCGTCTTTTACTAATTCTTGACAGATTTCTGATTTACAATCTAGAATCCGCATTGGATTTCTGTCAAATCTATCTTTACAAGTATTGCAAAGCTGGTCATATACTGGTTCCAGGAATTTTCTCAGCGCTTCTCTGTGTTTCTGCCTACAGGCAGGACAACCCACGCTGTTGATCTTCAGCTTGATCTTCTGAATGCCCATATCATGGAGAAAATCATAGCCAAGACAGATTACTTCTGCGTCAGCCAGCATATTGGTCGTTCCGAAAATTTCAATCCCAAACTGATGGAATGCTCGCAGTCTTCCTGACTGCGGTTTTTCATATCGAAAACACGGTGTGATATAGTAGTACTTAGTCGGCTGCACTTCTGCATAGTGCTTATGCTCAATAAACGCTCTAGCGACAGGCGAAGTTCCCTCTGGCTTTAGGGTAATGCTTCTCTTTGCGTAATCGTCAAATGTGTACATTTCTTTCTGCACAATATCGGTGGTATCGCCCACGCCCCGCTTAAACAATTCTGTATGTTCAAACGCCGGTGTTCTGATTTCTTTGAAACCATATTTATCGCAGAACTGGGAGAATTTTTTCTCTACATACTGCCATTTGTACACCTGTGCCGGCAACGTGTCCTTCGTACCTTTTGGTGCTATAATTGCCATTTTTTTACCTCCATAAATAAATTTTTCTCTTTTCTATCCAGCATTTCATCGATACGCTTTATGTATTCCTGATAGTTGGTTACATTCGGTACACGTTCCAGACGATTTTCTTGCGGATAATATACTTTCGTAATCCCACCAGCCCCAAGGGCAATGATCGTCTGATGCTCCTCCATAATGCGCACGTTGTAAATGCAATCTTTACCAGTTTTACAGTAGCCGGTGTTCTCAAACGCACCTGCCATATGTTTTTGCCGGTACAGATAATACGGCAAATAGCCGGCTTCCCGAAGCATACGCCGGCTTTCAGCAAGTTGTGCTGCAACACATTCCGCCTGCTTATAATGAAATTCCTTATCCATCTCTACAAGGCGGGACGCCCGCTTGACTGCCAAACAATGTATCGTAATGTTGGTAGGTGCAAGTGCCATCATTTCTTGTAAAGACTGTACGAAATCTTCAACACTCTCATCAGGAAGCCCTGCAATTAAGTCTGCATTGATGTTATCGAATCCTTCTGCCTTTGCCATTTGAAAGGCATTGCGAATGTCCTGTGGACTGTGATTTCTTCCGATTTTATCCAGGGTTTCCGCTTTCATAGACTGCGGATTGATGCTGATTCTGTCTACGCCAGCACGTTTAAGTACGGCTAACTTCTCTTCCGTAATGGTATCTGGTCGTCCCGCCTCCACCGTAAATTCACGAAGCCCAGTAAGATCAAAGGATGCTTTGACTGCATCCATCAAAGTCTGCAGCTGTGCCGCAGTCAGCGTTGTCGGCGTGCCGCCGCCAATATAAATACTTTCTACCGT
>CANBFZ010000176.1 GCA_947367725.1 uncultured Eubacterium sp. | reverse complement strand
ACAGAATACACAGGCATACGTTACATTACCTGTCACTGCTGTGGATTTTAGTGTTACAGAAGAAATTATTTTTACCGGCACAGCAGACGCGGTGAATTTAGTAGCAAATCATCTGGAAGTTACAAATCACAGTAGAGTTGGGGTACTTTGTGCAAGTATTTCCGCAGCGGGGGATAATGGATGGACGGTTGTTGCAGATACGACAGATTTTGTAAAACTTGGCGCCAATGCCAAACAAATTGGAGTGATAGCAGCTGGCCGACATGATATGGCAAGCGGTGCGTATACAGGTGCGAATCATATCAGTCCAGAAGAAATGGTATCGGTGGAACTTTCCGGAAAAACAGGACGTGTGACGCAGGTACTTGAAAAAGAAAAGGTGATCAATTTTGTTATAACGGTAAGTGTGGTAGAAGCCGAATAAAGGGGAGAAATCGAAATGAGAAGAAATTTAACTGTATTATTATGTATTTTAGTGATGACACTTCTGGGATGTGTGACTTCTTTTGCCGATGACAGCAGGGTGGCAGTATATATGACCATTCCAGCAGCGGCAATTGATGTTTCAGTCACAGAAGCCATTGATATGACAGGCACGGTCAATTCGGTGGAACTACAAATTGATAAAATCAGCGTTACCAATCACAGCGCTGCTGGTGTGGTGCACATTGATGAAGTGACAGCAGCAGCGGAGGAAGGCTGGCAGCTGGTTGGCGCAGAAACAGAATTCAACACCTTACAGGCTAACGCAAAAAAAGTCTCTTTCACACCAAGTCTGGGTGAAACTACGTGGGACATAACCAAACCTGCACCGAACTTTTCTAAAGCGGATAAAAGTATTTTTCCAGGCACCTCCAAAGAAATTACATTCACAGGAAAAACAGGCATTGTGACAGCCGCTTTAGATCGAGTACAGGCTGCATCTATTGTAATAACCTTGCGTCTCGCGTAACGTGTGGAAAGGAGGTACGCAGTGGAACAAAGCAAAAAAGACAGCAAGAAGATCATTTTTCTGATTTTACTTTTATTGATGATAGCAATATTGAGTGGAATCCTGCATGTTGTTTTACAGGAAAAAAATGAAGGCAGCGAAAAAACGGCAGTGATTCTTAAAACGGAAGAATCACTGCATGATATGGAAGATGGAAAACTTAGAATCAGAATCAATTCTGCAGTACAGATTTATCAAGATACGATGCAGGATTTAGCCTTTGCCAACCTCAATCAGGGCAGGCTGCTGCAATGTAAAATCAGAGTAGGAGAGACTTGCATCTATGATTCCGGACTTATCCAAGCGGGCAATGTGGTACAGGCAGATGTGATTGATACCGCAGTACTGAAGAAGGGCAAAAATACAGCAATGGCGGAAATCTACAATTATGATATGGAACAGCAGTTGATTAGTCAGACCAATACGGTCATCGATCTTTATTTGCATGACTGACAGCATGTCCGATTATGGAAAGGAGAAGATGCTTTGAAGAGGAACATAAAGTGGTTATCTATTTTGATGATTGTTGCGGCGATTTTTACAATGCCTGCTTCTGTTTCTGCTGCGGAGATGCAATTATCAGAAGTAGAGATGAGAATAGGATCAGAACCTGTAGAAGACAGGGAGCCAGCTATTGCACAATGGGAACAAGTAGAGTGCGGAAATCTGCAAACAAGGGAACTTGAAGAAGGCACGCGGACCGTGCTATATGAAGATGGTACCTTTATTATCAACGAATTAATGAAAGACAGAGAACTAAATTGTGCAAAACATGGAAGCGCACTTCATAACTATTACCCATGGAATGGAGAAAATTATGATTATGTTTTTAAATCGGTCTATGACAGACCATGGCATCAGGTGGTGAACGACATAAAAGCAGTAGAAATCGGCAGTCGGATTTATCCGGAAAATACAGCGAACTGGTTTGCCATGTTTCATTTTGCAGCATCTGCAGAACTTGCAAACTTAGAAACAGGTCATGTCACGAATATGGCGAACATGTTTATGCAATTTGGATATTCGGCAGAATCAGTTACGATTACAGGGCTGGAATGCTGGGATACTTCTCAAACGACAACTATGGAGCGCATGTTTGATAAATGTGGAAAAAAGGCAAAACAGATTACGATATCCGGCTTTGGAAACTGGGATGTCAGAAAAGTGACAACCATGGAGAACATGTTTTATGAGCTGGGGTCTGGGGATACGACAGGGAAGGATGCAGTGTCCATTACCACGGATAAATTTGATGACTGGAATACCGAAAGTGTGAAGTATTTGAACTATATGTTCTATCACGTATGTCATATGGAGATCGGTACATTTAACATCAATACCAGTTCTAACAATGATTACATGTTCGCAGGTGCAGATGATATCACAGGCTATTTAAAGTTGCATGCAGTACCGCAAAAGGCGTCCTTGGGATATGATGTCAATAAGAATTGCGGTGCATTATATCTTGCACCGACAAATACAGAAACGCTGACATGGGCAGAAAAAGCAGAATCGATACATGGTATAGATTCCACAGGAAAACGAAAAGGATATGTTTATTTATGTAAGGACTATTTAGTCAGCAGAAGTGTTCTTTATGCAGATGGTACACTGATATTGAATGAACGATATAACATGCAGGCAGAAAATGAAGAAAGACATGGTGTGGTCAGTAAAACTTATCCTGCCTGGGATGGCACGGCACATGATTATGTCTTTGACGCTGCAGCGGCACCATGGTATGAAAATCGGATTTCCATCAGACGTGTAGAAGTTGGCAGCAAAATACTGCCAGTCAATACTTCTGCATGGTTTTTCGGCTGCAGTGGCATTCAGTATGCAGATGTTGCGCAATTAGATATGTCGAAAGCAGTCAACACTTCTAACATGTTTGCAGAATGTGGCACGGACGATATCGTAATAACAGGGCTTTGCCATTGGGACATGCAAAATGTGCAGGATGCTTCCAATATGTTCGCTTATTTTGCTTCTGCGTCAACAGGCGCAGTGTCGCCAGTACAGCTGCAGGGGATTGAGCAATGGAAGTTTTCAGAGGGTGCAAACTTGCAAGGTATGTTCAGCCATTGCGGCACGCTACAATTTCAAAGCCTTACAATATCAGATAGATGTGAGATCAGCAGCATGTTCGCAGGAGCAAATGGAGTTTACGGCGATGTAAAGATAAATGGAATCCCTCTCTGTGACGAGACAATACAAAATGGGTTTGCGCGAAATACAAATGTTGATCATGGCGCATTGTATCTTGTGCCTGATGACGCTGCATACACTTGGGCAGAAAGGGAAGAGGCAAAATATGGTCTGCATGGGAGTATCACGCAGGGGCATGTATATCTTCGCAAACTGTTCGATTTTACGGTGTCAGAATCAATTGTATTCACTGGAGATGGCGGTACGGATTTAACAGCTGGTGATCTTACGGTGAAAAATCTTGGTACAGGACAAATTCATGTGAGCCGCATAGAACTTGGTGAAATTTCAGATGACTGGTCAATCACCGCATGGGGTACGAATTTTGCAATACTGCCAAAAGACAGCAAGAAGTTGTCCCTTTCTGTTGCAGGGGTTGATCTGTCTGAATGTGCATATCAGCAGGAAGAATTTCTGGTATCAGGACAGCAGAAAACATTTTCTATCAATGGGAAAACCGGTGTGGTAAGTTGTCCGCTTCGCCAGGCGTATATTGCAAGCTTACTTGTAACGGTACGTACAATGTAAATAGGAGAGAGAATATGAACGAGAGACGATTATGGAAGAAGCCCGCGTGGATTTTTGTTATCGTGTTGCTGCTCATTATGATGCTACCCATCTGTGCAGAAGCGGCAGAGCGTAAAGCACAGACAAGCGGCTATCTATGTTTATCAGCAAGCAGTGCATCTGATTTGCCAGAGGAGATAACAGAATTGATACCGGCAGATGTCCCTAAAGATAAAAAGCCTGGAAATCGAAATGCACAGAGAAAAACATCCCGACGGAAAGACAGGATATGCTTTATAGACTATGGAGAGATCAGTCCGAAAACGGGGGACACGCATGATTTGCTATGCTGTCTGCTGCTTTTATTTTTTTCTGGAAGCGTTTTGGCTGCAGTAAAACGAAAGGAACGATATGACAGTGATTAGAATACAGACACAAAGAAGAAATCTATACAGCGCAGTTTTTGTATTGCTTCTTTTGCTGTTTTTCCTTTGCTTGCAGACCAGCGTCGGGTATGGCGCAACCAAGCAGATGTATTTTAAGGAAGCGGGGTGTTCCGTTTTTTATCGGAGTGAGCAGTATGGTTGTATTATGGGAGTTTTCGGAGCAGGAGAAGTTGTTGCAGTGGATCATAAAAGCAAATGCAGGGATCAGAACGGAATGGTGCAAACCTATTATGAAACTCGTTTCTTCGGAGAGAAAGCGTATATTAACAGTAAGTATTTGACTGCTCGCAAACCTAAAACAGCATATCGGATCACAAACTGCTTTAAAAAGATTGTCCTCTGTAAGCGTGTTACCGTTTACAGCCAGCCTAAAATAAACAGCAAGAAGCGAATTTGTAGAGAACGCACAATTTGCACGATTGGTCAGACGTCTAAATGGTACAAGGTGTTCATTGATGGAAAAGTAGGCTTTATTCCCAAAACATCGGACGCGGTGCTCCGAACGGTGGCATCAGAAATCCCTTTAAAAATGAATCAGCCCAAAGTAAGACGGAAAAATGTGCGATATCGCGCACTATATCAGTATGCAATGCTTTCCGATACAACAAGAGAAAAAATGCAGGACAGGCGTTTATCGATCTGCATTGGTACACGATTACCAAATCCAGCATTTGAAAAAGCAGGCTGCAGTGGATATGCAGTAAGTAGACGGCAGAAGCCTAGTGTCTATTTGAAAGAAGCAGGGCATCCATATCTGTTAGAGTGTAGTTTTCTCCATGAAATTGGACATATTCTGACGCGGCTTGAACCAGAAATTTTAGATACATCCGGAAAGGCTTTTGCAAAGTGTTTTACAGAAAGAACGCGTTTGCATTTAGGACCGCAT
>CANBFZ010000175.1 GCA_947367725.1 uncultured Eubacterium sp. | reverse complement strand
CATTCGTCACATACCACCGTCACGTCCGCATGTTTTTCGTAAAGGGGCACCCGCTGCGCATAAAGATCTGCCAAAGTCTGTCCTTTTTCCAGGGTCACCCCGCGGGTTTTAATGTTAGACAGCCGCTCCAGAACAGTGTCCAGACGCACCTGTAAATAGACGATGACGCCTTTTTCTTTGAATTTTCTCATGGCTCTGTCAAAATAAATCGAGCTGCCGCCCGTTGCGATGACGTCATTCTCGCCGTCAAACTCTAACAGTACAGATTCCTCCACTTGATGAAAATATCCATTGCCCAGGCTGTCTATAATCTCCTGCAGCGTTCGATTCTCCCTCTGCTGAATTAAAATATCCGTATCCACAAATCCCTTATTCATCGTCTTGGCAAGAACCACACCAATGGTACTTTTTCCACAGGAAGGCATCCCAACTAAAATGATATTCTGCATGTCTATCTTAAACTCCTATCTTTTCACTTAGTGTTTTATTGTATCATAAATTACGAACAAAGGCAAAAGAACTGCTGGAAAACTGTATGCACATGATGTAAAATGAACGAAAGGAGATACGTCTATCATGAATCAATACAGCAAAGAGGTCGGCAATCGAATCCGCACCATCAGAAAAGCAAAAGGACGCAGTCAGCAGGACTTTGCAAATGCACTGCACAAGACCAAGTCCACAGTATCCAAATATGAACACGGTGATATTACACTGGACCTAGAAACATTTCGGGAAATCTGCCAGCTTCTCAATACACCGCCCCATGTACTGCTTACCAGCGCAGAAGATGCCAAAACGCCTGTCGCAAAAAGCAGTGTACAGCGGCTCTATCTGTATAATTTGGCAGGCCGCAGCGGCACATTAACCAGAAGCATCATAGAAATCTACAGTTACCATGATACAAACTGCAACCTGCGTCAGCAGGAGGCTTCCATTTTCTATGGGCTGCCCTCCTTTCAGCAGCTAGAAAAATGTCAGGGTTTTTACTACGGCTCCATCACCAAGCAGGACATCTTCACGCACCTGCACGTCATCAACCAAAAAAATAACATTGAGCAGGTATCCATCTGCTATCGCTCCAATCTGGATAACCTGCTCTTTAATGTAGGACTTATGACGGGACTTTCCTTCGCCAGCCTTGTCCCGGTTTCCTGCAAAGCAGTGATTTCTGAAAAACCACTTCCCGAAAATGATACACTGCTATCTGCACTGGCATTTGATCAGGCAGAGCTAAGAAGAATGCGAAATACAGGCATCGTAGCGCTTCTTCGGCGTTAGCTGCCGGTTTCCTTACCGGTGGATGCTGCCTGCTTTCATAAACCCTGCCGCCGCGAAAAGTCCAGCCGGAATCAACCAACCAAATCCCAAATCCGAAAGCGGCAGCAAGCTAGCAAAGATATCAATGTCGAAGAGCGTTCCAATCTGCAGCAGCACAGATGCTGCGAAAGCACCAAAGGCCGCGAAACGGTAGGTGGTATCCTGACGAATCAGCCGACCTGCCAGACCGAAAATCACCAGCACGATCAAAACCGGATAGATCAGATCCAGCACTGGCGCCGCCATGGAAATAATGGCTGCAGTTCCAAAATTAGAAATGCCCCACGAAACCAGTGTAAATCCGCCTACCAGCACTTCATATTTTATCCCCGTCTTTTCTGCAAAGAAGGATGCAATCGAAGTCAACAGTCCTACTGCTGTAGTCAGGCATGCGAAAGCGACAATCAAGCTAAGAAGTACCATCCCCGGCTTGCCGAGGAGCTGCTCTGTCAGCAGAATGAGAAGCTGCGGCTGGGACATGGTTTCTTGCACAGAAACCGACATCGTCGCACCGATGTAAGCAAGACCGCCGTACACCACAACCAGCAGTGCAGTTGCTACAAGACCACCGCGCAAAATCAATGCGGACTGCGCTTTCTGCTCCGTATATCCTTTCTGGCGAATCGTCAAAAGGATCGCCACAGAAAAAATGTACGCTGCCATCATATCCATCGTCTGGTAGCCCGACAAAAGTCCATTGCGTACCACAGCGCCAGTTTCCGCTGCCGGTCCGATTTCACCGATCGGTGAAACGACGCCTTTTCCAATCAGCACCAACAGAGCCAAAAACATCACTGGCGCCATGAATTTCCCAACAAAATCCACGACTTTGCTCTGCCGCACACTCAGCAAAAATGCAACGAAGAAAAAGACCGCCGTACAGCCCCATGAACTCAGCGCACCAAAATTAGGTACAATGCCAATTTCATAAGTAATAGACGCCGTTCTCGGAATTGCGACAAACGGTCCGATGCAAAGACAGTTCAGCGACAGCAAAAGGGTCGAAAGTTTTGTGCCAAGTCGCCCGGTCAGCCCTTCTGCGCCTTTCTCCTGCCTGGAAACTGCAATCATTGCCAAAAGGCTCATGCCAATATCGATAAAAATAAAACAAAGAAACCCAGTCAGCCATGCGCCGCCAGATTCCCATCCTAAAAATGGCGGAAAAATAAGATTCCCTGCGCCAAAGAACATGGCAAAAAGGGCAAAGCCAATCGTCAGGGAATCCATTGTTTTTGTATGCTTCATCTTTTCACCTCATAAAAAATTGATGAGGTTATTTTATAGAAAAAAGCGCCTGCTGACAAATTCAAAAAAGTTTCGTAAAAAGAAATATTTTCTCAAGATGTTTCTCATTAAGAAACTTTATGCCATATCATTGCTTTCTTTACAGAATTCACTGTAAAAAATCACAAATTCATCAAAAAGGTTCTTTTCAGGAAACATTCCTTCTATTTCATGCCAAAAGCACGGCGTTTTTGAAAAAAACTGCGCGGCAGAGAAAATACAGCTACCATGCCCAGCACCATCGCGCCGATAATTTTCAGCACAGCAAACCCGCCGGACAGTCCCTGCACAGTATTGCCGATAAACAAATTATAAATCATATTATAGATACGAATACCCGGAATAATTGGGAAAATCCCCGGGATCATAATTACATTGGCAGGTACTTTACAAACCACCGCAAGAATCCTTGCAATCAGTGCAATGACTGCTGCCGCCAAAAAGGACGCAATTGCCACAGACACAAATGGAAGACACAAGGTGTAAATGACCCAGCCTGCCCAACCTACCAGTCCGCAGGTGGCTAAATGCTTCCCCGGCACTTTAAACAGCACAGAAAATGCAGCTGTACCAATAAATGCAGCAATGCCCTGCAGAATAAATTCCAGCATTACAACTTCCCTCCCATCTGCAGCGCTAAAAATACGCCCGTCGTAATACAGGTAAACAGCAAAATCGCATCTACCAGCCGAATCCCGCCGGAAATGTAGTTCTGATCCACCAAATCTCGTACGCCGTTGACAAATGATACGCTGGGAAGCAGCGGTATAATCGCGCCCACCACCGCTTTATCCAGATTCTCGATCATGCCTGCTTTCAGCATCAGTACACAGCCGCCTGCCGCCAAAAAGCTAGCAATGATATATAGAATCACTTTGGAAAGATTGAAACCCTCCAGTGCGACAAACAAGCCCCATACCAAAAGCCCCATGAGAAACGCAGCCATACAGTCCATGACGCTGCCGCCCAGAAAATAGCAGAATGCCGCCGCGCCCACGCCAGAGCACAGTACATGCAGCCATTTACAGTACTTGCTGCCCTGTTTGATGCCCTCGAATTCAGCAATGGCAGCATCAAGGTCCAGGTCCGTCTGTTCAATTTTTCGGGATAAATTGTTCAGTTCACAAAGCTTATGCAAGTCGGTACTACTGCTCATCACCGGCTGCAGACTGGTTTCTCGCTTCTCATCGCCCATTTCCAAATTGACAAATACGCCGTTAGAAATGATAAACACCTGCTGTCTGGTAGCGCCGTAATGCTTTGCAATCCGACGCATGGTTTCTTCCACGCGGGCAATTTCCGCGCCGCAGCCGAGCAATTCCTCGCCGACGCCTGCTGTCAGGCGCAGCACTTTCTGTAAATACCGCATTCTTTCATCCTCTTTTTTCACAAGTCTTTTTCGTTCATTCTACCAGCATCATCGCTGCCGCCATAATACCTCGTTTCCCTTGATGCCCCCGATGAGAAAAAAACAGATCTTTCCGGCACTTTGTACAAAGTCCCATATCATGAAACTGCGCTGCCAAAACGCCCGCAGAAAGCAAGTCGTAACGAATCACCTGCTTTAAATCAATATGATACTTGATCCCTTTCTGCACCGCAAACTGCGCATACGCTGGATCTTTCTTAAAAAAGCGCTGCGCCACATCAGGATCCACCTCAAAACAGGTCTGACAGAGCGCCGGTCCAAGTCCAGCGACCAAATCTGCCGGATTGCAGCCGTACTGCATACGCATCGTTTCTACCATAGCCGCGCCGATCCCGTTTAGCGTACCTCGCCAACCAGAGTGGGCAAGCCCGATCACCGCTTTAACCGGATCATAGAAATACAGTGCATTACAGTCAGCATGCCCTGTCACCAGCACAATACCTTTCACATCGGTTACTAGACCGTCCACATCGCTATAATCTCGCGGTCTGGTAATCCCTTTTCCAGCGTCCGCCTCCGTTACCACCCGAATATTCGTCGTATGGGTCTGATCGGTACGCACCAGCCGATTGGGCGCCACCCCGAGTGTCTCCGCCAAAATCTCGTAGTTTCGCAGAATATTTGCTTCGCTGTCTAAAGACCACGCTCCAAAATTCCAACTGGCAGTGCAGCCGCTGCTGACGCCGCCATATCGAGTCGTAAACAAATGACGAAGTCCTGCATAACCAGAAAGTGCAGGCAATGTTAAATACTGCCGCGCTCCCTCCTGGTGCAGCTGGTATGCTAACGTACACGCCTCCATTCTCAAATCCTCCCCTTCACAATTCTTCCATTAGTATACGGGAATCGCCCTAAAATCACAATAGTTTTTTCTATAAAAAAGTGGCTGGACTGATTCTTCCCCAGTGAAAAGTTCTGCATTTTAAAACTAAAATGGTAAAAATGCAGAACCGAGTTCTGCAAATCAGTTAAAAATCACATGAATTGCAGAACTTAGCGCTTTCT
>CANBFZ010000174.1 GCA_947367725.1 uncultured Eubacterium sp. | reverse complement strand
TCTGCTCTCTTCTGATGAACCATTCAATATCGTCGTCGTAAAGCTCCCTCGCTTCACCGTAGCCGAATTCCTGTAAAATCGCCTCTGCCGCTTTCAAATCTCGACAGGACGCCAACCGCATCAGATCTTTACGGCGCATCAAATTGCGAGTGAAACTGCCGATGTATGCATCTGCAAAGGTGTATTCTTCTTGTTTTCTCTTTGCCATAGCATTCTCTCCTTATACAAACAGTTTCTGCGCTACTTCTGCAGTCAGCTGCTCTTTTGCATCTTCCAAAAGTGCCTCGAAGGTTTCATTCAGATACACAGCACCTTGTTTCAAAAATAAGCCGCCGTCCATGGCTCTGGTTTCCGACGACAGCGTAAACTGGCATGCCGGAAACTGTGTGGAAAGCGCCGCCATCAAAGCTTCCCCAACCGTCTTGCGATCAGAGGCTGATAGCACCAATTCGCCTGTCGTTTCTCCCGTACTTGCGGCAAGAGCTGCAAGAAAGGCCGCATACTGCTGCGTCTCCATAGAAGAAAGTTTTGCCGCTGCCTGATCAAAACAAGCGGAAATCAATTGCTGTTTCGTTTCAAGGCGCAGTTTTTTGCCGTCAATATCCGCTACAGCGTGCATTCTCTGCACCCGTTTTTCTTTTTCTTCCTGCCCTTGTTTCTCTCTTTCCGTTAAAATAGCATCGGCTTTCTGTCTCGCCTCTGCCAGCAATGCAGCACATCGAGCGTCAGCTTCCTCTCGGACAGCTTTGGCTTCCTCTTCTGCATCCGTTACAATCTTTTCTGTAATCTTTTCTATACTCATGGGTTCACATCCTATCCGCGTAAAGCTCCGGTTAAATGCCCAGATTGAAGAGCATCAGAATGGAGATCAGCAGGGCAAAGATTGCATAAGTTTCTACCATGGCTGCATAAATAATACCTTTTGCCATCTGATCCGGCCGCTTTCCCAGCAGCATGATTCCAGACGCTGCAGCTTTTCCCTGCGCCACGCCGGACCAAATGCCGACAAGTCCGATGGGCAGCCCAGAAGCCAGAATATACAGTCCCTCGGAGAGGGTCAATTCTGCCATACCACCGCCAAGCAATCCGATTCTGATAAAAATCAGAAATGCCATCAAAAGTCCATAAATACCCTGTGTGCCAGGCAGCGCCTGCAGAATCAGTGTCTTACCGAACTTTTTCGGATCTTCTGCCAAAACACCTGCTGCCGCCTGCCCTGCAATGCCAACGCCCATCGCGCTTCCGATTCCTGCCAGTGCCGCCACTGCCGCACCCATTAGTGCAAATACATTTCCTGTTACCATTTTTTACCTCCATCTGCGTCATCAATGACACGCACATATTTTGTATTTTTTTGAAGCGGCGCAAATGCATCACCGCCATCTTCATAGAACTTACCGAAGAATTCAATATACTGCAGTCTGCTGGAATGCACAAATGCACCAAGGGCATTGATTGCCAGGTTGAACGTGTGTCCAATCACAAAGACCACAAGTAGTATGAGAATGCCCAAAGGGCCGCCGCCTTTCAGCGATCCCATGGTGTTTACCACGCTGGCGATTACGCCAGTGGCAAGCCCCAGTGCCAGCAGTCTCGAATACGATAAAATATCCGAGATATAACTGGTAATATTATATAATGCGCTGAGCCCGCCTGTAATTTTCCCAAATCCTTTGTTGTTTCTGCCGCCAGTTAGAAGCAAAATCACCGCACCGGCAATGGCCAGATACATACCCGGTTTCACAATCGCCTGACTGATACTGCCGCCGGCAAGCCACATGGCCGCCCCGCCGATGACCAGATACCAGGAAAACACATCGAACACTGCGTCTTTCCACTGCCCCCGTTTGATCAGCATCGCTGCTCGGATGCCCATCCCCAGGAACAGGTGTATCACACCGAAAATCAAAGACCAGATCAAAAGCCGGGTCGGGTCTTCGATAGGATTGAACCACAGGGCAGGAATCGTAATCTCTTTATGGAAGATCACCTTCGCCGCCACCTGGAAAAAATCTCCGAACCAGCCGCCGAATAAAGCGCCCCAGAATACGGTAGACAATCCGCAGTAGAAAAACATTT
The DNA here is from genome assembly GCA_947367725.1 of uncultured Eubacterium sp. Lineage (GTDB taxonomy): Bacteria > Bacillota > Clostridia > Peptostreptococcales > Anaerovoracaceae > Senimuribacter. The sequence continues at coordinate 2,978 of CANBFZ010000174.1, read as the reverse complement.
TGATCATCCGATAGGTCATGCCTTCCAGCGCAAACTTTCTCAATACGATAAAGCATGCCGCTGCGATGACAATACCGTATCCTGCGTCACTGAGCATGATCCCGAAGAACATTGCATAGAAAATTGCAAAATATCGCGTCGGATCCACGCCTCTGTAATCAGGCAAGGCATACATTTCCGTGATTGCCTCAAAAGGATATACCATAGCAGGGTTTTCGGTCAGGACTGGTACTGCTTCCCCTTCTTCCGGATCCCGGAATGCAAAGCAGCAGCCATGAGCAGAAAGTTCTTTCTCTGCGGCTTTTACCGCAGGCTCCGGCACCCATCCTTCCAGCATGAACGTCCGCTTGGTGTGAAGCAGCTTTTGCTTTGCCTTTTCCCTGTCACGCTCCACGGTGAGCCGGTCGTAAATGCCTTCTATCGTTTCTTTCAGCGAACAAAGTGCACGAATCTCTGCCTCCACTTGTGCACAAGCTTTTTCATCTTCTGCAATTTCTGCTGCAATCCGCTGCAGATTTTCAGAAGCCGTGCCCGCAAATCCCATAAAAGGCACCGGGGTGTAGCCGTGCTGCTTGAGGATATTGAGCACAGCTTCCGTTTCTTCCCCTTCTTTCATGGTCACACAGACCAGATAAATCAAATCTTTATCTCGATTGACTTCTTTCAGCACAACCGCCTGCCTGCCATCATAGATACGTTTTTTCATCGCCTCTATGTCTGCCGCCGAAGGTACCACCCCCAAATTGATGCTGGTATGTGTCGTTTCCGTCACCGTAAGGGGCAGATCATATAACGCCCAAGGGCGAAGCGCCAAAAGATCTGTCTGTTTTTTATTGATTTGCTCTTGCAGCTTGTGCCGTCTGTCGTTGAAAGCCAGGATTCGATCTACCTCTTGATATGTCTGCTGGCGCTGTTCCCAAAGCCCCGCAAAATCCTGCTTTTTCAGCACCCGTCTTGTAAAGAACAGCGGCTCTTTCGCTGTATTAAATTTCTGCAGCGTTTCCAGCGCCAGCGCCGTTTCATTCAGCTTTTGTTCCAGCTGTGCAAGACGGTTTTCTGCCGCCGCATCCTCCCCGTCCTGCGCAGGGAAAGGTCCATCGTCTCTCTCTTCGCTGCGCGCTGTGATCTGTATGGCGCCTAGATCCATCAGTGCTTCCATCAGATGTTCTTTTTCCGTATCCAGACCGATGACAGCAGCTTTCTTCATCTTAACGATTGACACGATTCTCAATCCTTTCTATTATCATGTTGACGGCTTCCTCCTGCCGTGCTTTGACTTTTTCCTGCATCACCTGGCATTCTTCTTTGCACAGTGCAAGTGCCTTCTCATACGCTTCTTCTGCCATCTGCGCCCCCGACTGACTGAGACTGTCGTACAGTCCATCTGCCTTCTCTCTGGCGTCTGCAACGATTTGCTCCGCCTGACGTTTGGCATCTGCCAGCGCCTGCTTGGCATCCGCTTTCGCTTTTCGCAAAAGGCGTTCCGCCTCTGCTTCGCTTTCCTTGATTTTTTCCAGTTCCTCAGCAAACATTACTGTCTCACCTCCATACAATATGTCATAGGAAAATCTTACCTAATTTAATAATACCACCAATTCACTCAACTACACAGCTACAATGGTCACAAACTTTCAAAGTCTTTTTTGTATTATACACAAAATTCGGTGGGAATATCCCGTTTCTGTCACTGCTGCTGCAATTCATTTTGCAAAATGCAAAAAAGCGAATTTCCCCCATATTACATCCGCCCTATCACCTAAGTCAAGAGAAAAACATCTCTGTCATCTATGAATTGTTGTTCTTTTTCCGGTACACTTCTTTGCTCCAAAAGCAAAATCTCTAAATTCCAACGCTTTCGCACTGTTATGTACTAAAGCGCTTTAATTGGTTAAAATGTGTCAATTTCGGATGGTTTTTGGATGAATTTGCACAATGTTTTCGAATCTGTACAATGACATAAGTACAGTCTACTAAAATTTCATAGAAAAAAAATAGACACCTGGTGCACCCGTGCCCGAAAAGCAGGCAGAGGCACACAAAGTGTCTATCTCTTCACAAAGGTTTGCTCTATTTTTTTAAATATCGGCTACGCCAATTCTTTTCATTTACTTAGCAGCTGCCTGTTCTTCGTCAAGGGCTGCAAAGCCATACGTCTTCTTAATGGCAAGTCCCATGGTGAACATCAAAAGTCCGCCGATGACGCCAACAAACCAAATCCATCTATAGCCAGCATTTCCCATCGCATCAAGCCAGTTTCCGCAGATCGTGTAAAGGTACAGATCAGAAGAATACCCGATGGCAGATGCAATACCGTAAACACTGCCCACATAGAGAATCGGCACCTTTGCCGTAGTTACCAGCGTATAAAGAAAGTTGGACATCATCGCGTTGCATGCCAGCAGGAATACTGCTGCTGCCATAATCCAAGCCGCGTACGCTCTGCCCTGTGGAATGTACATCATGACTACCGAAAACGTAATACAACCCACAGAAAATTTATAAATCAGCGAACTTGCTGACTGCCCCAATCTATCACGCAGCATGCCGCCAATCGGGGAAAATACCATCAACGCCCCAGTTCTGATGCCTGCTGAGAATGCCTGGGCAAACGGTATACTAATACCGAAAGCATCGGTCAGATATGGATTTAAATATGTAATATTCGACCGAATCAGGAAATACCCCAGTGTAAAGAACGATAGATACCAGGTAATGGGCAGCTTCACTGCATGTCCCATTAATTTCAGATCTTCTCTAATCCCCTTGCCTTCTTTTTCGAACGTCATATCCGGCACGAGGAATTTTACACTGACGCCAATGAGAATACTCAATCCACCATAGATCACATATGCTACTTTAAATCCATTGGGATGATCAGAAAGCGCATAGGTAATAATGGCGAGTACCACGTACTGCAGCCCCAGAGACAGCACCGCATAAGCGATATCGGACATCGCAAACAATCTTCCCTGCTCATC
>CANBFZ010000173.1 GCA_947367725.1 uncultured Eubacterium sp. | reverse complement strand
AGATTAAGTGATGCATTTTGGATAATTAAAAAGCGCTAAAAATAAGGTGTTTGACTTTTGGATGGGAAAATTTTTGGAAAAATCTAACCAAACTTCTATTGACAAGAAACAGAAAAAGGAATAAAATAATTTCGAAATACGTTATAGCAATGTTTGTTTTGTGAACTTATTGTGAAAAGAGGGAATACAAAATGAAGGAATCAAGCAAAAAAGGACTCATTTGGATACTTTGTTTCTTTTTCCTGTTTTCCTCCTTCGGAGGCGGATTATTCGCTTTCGAAAATTGGGGGGGTGCTTCGTTGTCTTTTGCAGATGATGAGAGTGCTGATGCGACAGGAGAAACCGTATCCGGAGACACTGTTGATGATTCCGATGCAGCAGAAAGCGTACCGGATCATTCAGCAGGCCTACAAGAACCGCCGAAAGTAATCGGCGGCCTGGAAGACAGTAGTATGACACTAGGCATGAGTTTGGATGCGTTTCTGAGCACCGGACGGAATAGAGACGGTGCGGACGCAGGTAAAATGAAAGCAGCAGCAGATGGTGAGGAAGAGACGCCGGCACCAGCTGTAAAAACAGAGGTCATCAATGGTCTTACCATTGAAGGCGGCGCAAAGGGTACGGACTTTACAGTCAGTGCGGATAATACCTATATCCAGATTCTGACTTCAAGACCATTAACTTTGTCAGGCTCCACTACAACGAATATTCGAGTGGGGCAAGGCGTTACAGCGAACCTTACTTTAAAGGGTGTTAATATTACCAAAGCGAATAATGATTCTCCGATCAACCTATGGGGCGCTGGCGCAGCATGTAATATTACTTTGGCGTCGGGCACGACGAATCAGGTAAAGTGTACAGGTGTTGCAGCAGCGATTCACTGCGGTGAAGGTTCTTCCCTGACCATAAAGGGCGATCGGACATCTGTTTTGAAAGCCTACGGCGGTCCGGATTCAGCAGCAATTGGCGCGGGTCCGGCAGAAACAGCAGGTACGATGACCTTCGAAAGCGGTTATATTGAAGCCTATTCCTTTGGAGGATTGAATACAAATTCCAATACTGCATCTAACAGCGGCAGCAGCAGCTGTGGTACCGGTATCGGCGCTGGCGGCGGCAGCGGCGGCGGTGGTAATATGACGTTTCATAATGCGGAAGTGCACGCTTATGGCTCTTACCACGGCGCAGGTATTGGCGCAGGCTGGAGCAGCGGCAGTACGGCAAAGCAGCAGGGCGCATCGACCAATACAATGACGAAAACCTGCGGTAATATTACCATCAATGGCGGTTATATTACTTCCAGAGGCTACGAACATGGCGGCGCGTTTGGCGGCGCCTGTGGAACTAGTGCTGCGGGCTGTACCATTCGGGTAACCGGCGGTACACTGCTTCCAAGCTCCAGCAGCGGACAGTATGACTTTAATGGTTCCAATGGTGAAGTATATATTGAAGGCGGTTCCGTTAGAAGCGCCAGCACTTCCAAATTTATGAGTAAATGGGGTGCAGGTGTGGCCCACGACAAAAACGGTGGTGCTGTTTTCATGGTTACCATCGACCTGGCAGGCGCAGAGGGTGACGAGATTTTAGAGGCTGACATCTCTGACTGGTATGTGACTATTGCAGGCTCAGAGTATGCATATGGCGCACCGTCTAGGTTCGACCAGGGAAAACTGTATTTGTGGGTACCAGCGGAGGCAAAGGGTAAGAATGTATCCGTTAGCTGTAAATATAGCTATATAGATGAAACCACGGACGAAACGGTAACGAAGCAGTTGAATCCTCTGTATATTGAGGGTGCTGACGGCGGTGGTACATCCGTTCTGAAGCGGTATATCGACTTTAAGCTGCCAGAGACCTATGTAGCAAATTTGACAAAGGATTATGATGGAACTGCATTTGCTAGTTATGATCTGGAAGAAAAAGGAAAGTCGATTACAGCGCCGGACGGCAGAGTTTTAGATAAAAACGAATTTGTCGAAATTATTGTACAGCGCCATGATAAAATTAATGGAACGCCGATTGAAGAAGAACATTCTACGGGAGGCGGCAATAAGATGCCTTCCGATGCGGGGATTTATAAATTTACGCTGATTTCCAAACAGTACGCCAATGCGGATGGCTTTAAAGAAAGTTATTGGGGTCATCGCGCGACCGGTTGGGCGGTGATTAACAAAATCCCTTCTAAGGTAGACGCGCAGTATGCGATTAAGGTAGAAGAGAGAGACGGAAAACTGGTCATCACCAATATTCAGGTTGCAGACAGTGTGCAGCCGGGTGATGATAAGTCTCCGAATTATGAGCTGCCAGACGGTAAACTGCAGTTCTATATTAACGGGGTAAAAGTTGGTGCTGAGATCGACTTGAAAGAATGGAAGGACAAAGACGAGAAAGATAAAGTGCTTACCATTTTTGACGGTTATGAAATTGGCGGTGAAGGAAATATTCGTGTACCGGAATTAGATTCGGGAGAGTTTAAAGTAACGGCAGTATACTCAGGTGGCACTAACTATCTTGACAGTACGGTCGATGCAACACTGGTACCGTGGAATGTTATTAAGGATCCGGATCAGAAAGATCCGCCGCCAACACCATCCATTGACACCATTGTCAATACCTTCCCGTTTATCAATCCACCAGTGCCAACCATCAGCAACATGGATCCTGATAAAATCGATCCGGATCAACCGATTGACGGCAACAAGCTGGTACTGGATAAGTGGGAAAGAATTGACCAGGACAGTGGCGATCCGGAGAGCTGGCCGATGCATGGTTTCTTTAAAGACAGAATCAATCAGAAAGTGAAGAAAGACGAAAAGGTTACCATTTCTCAGCTGAAAGATTTAATCAACGATCGGTATATTTTCACAACAAAAAAAGGCGTGCCGCTTTATGTGAAAAATGATAAGGGCGAAGATGTATTAGTGAAAGCCGCTGAAACAGATATCAAGATTCTTGATAAGGATGGGAATGATATTACAGAAGAAGTGAAGAAAAATGGCGGCATTGATCTTTCTGAACCAGGTAAATATACGGTTAGTGTTACCGTAACCGATGCGAGCGGAAATCAGTCTACGATTGATATTGCATACAATGTAACCAAACCGATGATTTTGGATCCAGATCTGAATAAGGATACCAATGATGATGGCATTCCAGATATCAATATCGATACTGACGATGACGGATTGCCAGATATCAATATCGATACCGACGGAGACGATAAACCGGACATCAATGTGGACACGGATGGAGATGGGAAACCAGATGTGGACATCGATACCGACGGGGACGGCAAGCCGGATGTCAATAAAGATACGGATGGAGATGGGAAACCAGATCTTGATATCGACAAGGACGGAGATGGCAAGCCGGATGTCAATGTAGATACCGACGGAGATGGGAAACCAGATCTCAATAAAGATACCGACGGAGACGGCAAACCGGATGTGGACATCGATACGGATGGGGATGGCAAGCCAGATCTCAATAAAGATACCAACGGAGATGGGAAACCAGATCTTGATATTGATAAAGATGGAGACGGCAAACCAGATCTCAATGTAGATACGGATGGAGATGGGAAACCGGATCTGAATATTGATAAAAATGGAGATGGCAAACCGGATCTGAACATTGATAAAGATGGAGACGGCAAACCAGATCTCAACGTAGATACCGATGGAGACGGCAAACCAGATCTCAATATCGATAAGAATGGGGATGGCAAACCGGATGTGGACATCGATACGGATGGAGATGGCAAACCAGACCTCAATGTAGATACCGATGGAGATGGGAAACCAGATCTCAATATTGATAAAAATGGAGATGGGAAACCAGATCTGAATATCGACACTGATGGAGACGGCAAACCAGATCTCAACGTAGATACCGATGGAGACGGTATCCCAGATCTCAATGTAGATACCGATGGAGATGGCATCCCGGATACCAATGTAGATACCGATGGAGACGGCAAGCCGGATCAGAATATTAAAACACCAGAGGAGATCAAAAATATTCTCAAAGAGAATGAACCGGTAGATACGGATGAACTGCCTTGGTGGATTCCAAAAACTGGGGATACAGCCAATATGATTGTCTGGATCGCAGCACTTGCAGCAGCAGTTCTTGCGTTTGGTGCAGCAGTGTTTGGAATGAGAAAGAAAACGAACGCTAAATAATGGAACAAAAGACTGCCACAGATTCTATCATGTGGCAGTCTTTTTGTCAGTGACTGCGTGTTCGATTTTTGCAGAATGGTTAGAAGGTGGTTAGGAAGAAAAGGATGTAACCGTTGATTTTTCAGCACCTTGACAACATTGTTGCAGAGTAGTATAATTTGTATACGTGATGAAAAAGTGTTATTTTTGTCACTTTACGGCTCTTTGCGTGGAGCCGCTGATAGAAAGTAAGAAGTTTGAGGAGGCAAACCGAATGAAAAAGTATAACAAGAAAGCATTCGCTCGCGTGTTATGCCTATTCTTCGTTCTCTCTGCGTTTGGAGGAGGCTTGATCGCTTCGGAAAAATCGCTGGGGGGGGGGTCAGACCTATGCGATTGATCTGCCAGATCATGTAATTGAAGGCGGAATTGTAGAGGGTGATCTGATCACAGATGAAGAAGGAAGAATAGAAACCGATGATAAGATCTCTGCATCTGGCAGTGATAGAGATTCCATTGCGAAGGAACCTGCTGATGCGGAAATTGCAGAAGAAGAGGAGAAAACTACTTCTAAATCTACAAGAATGCAGGCACTTGCCGATGAAGCAGGCACTGGAGCTTTTCTCGTTACCGGTGGCGAAGCAGGCAAAGATTATGAGTTTTCAGGGACTACACTGCTGATTACGAGTAGTACGCCACTTGTCATCAAAAATAAGATTGAAGGATTTACTGGTAATAATATTGAGATAAAGGAAGGCATTACGGCTAACATTACACTAGCAGGGGTTCGGATTGATATGCCTTCTACTGGTGTAAGAAACACTTCGCCGGTAAATATGCTGGGAGCAGGAACAGTATGTAATTTAACATTGCAGAAGGGCAGTGAGAACACGTTAAATGCCAGTAAGGTATA
>CANBFZ010000172.1 GCA_947367725.1 uncultured Eubacterium sp. | reverse complement strand
TAGAGAAGACTTTTCCATGCCGAAAGAGGCGGTAGTCATTCATGGGCAGTGGACCGAGGCGCCGCTTTATCAGGTGGACTATCAGTGGAGCGGCTTGCCAGAAGGTGCAACCCTTGATGACGGAAGTAAGGCGGTTGTGCCGAACCCAGCCACAGGGCTGCCGGAAGGTCAATATTATCGCATAGGGTATGCATACCAAAAAAACACCTATGCCACTGCAGCAGACGGCACTGTGTACCAGTTCTCCGGTTGGCGTGCAAAGAACTGGGATGCGTATACTGGCGCAAATGACTTCTATATGCCGGCGCAGGATATCACCTTTATCGGAGAATGGAACGCAGTGCCTGCATATACCGTGCGCTACCAGTGGTGCAATGCGCGTGAAGACATGCCGGAAGACGTTTATCTGCCTTCTGCGCAAAAGTATATTACCGGTGAAACGGTCTTGAGAGACAACAATTACCGAAAAGGCGACATCAAATATAATTCCAAAACCGAGACGTATTATGTCTTCTCTGGCTGGAGAATGGGGGCATATGGCACAGAGGACTTTGTGACCGAATGCGAAGAAAGTTTTGTTATGCCGGAATGCGATGTGGTTCTTTACGGATGTTGGGAAAAAACAAATGCGTATCGTGTTCGCTATAACTGGAGTTGGGAAGGGACTTCCAACCCGGATTATGTGGTCATAGATGGAATGTATTATTATTTTCATAGCGGCAACAGCAAAGGTTATGCAGAAGGCGCATCGGTAAGCAGAGATAACAGAGTATTTACAGCTGGGATGGTCGTATCGCATAAAGGGCAGCTTTATCGTTTCTCAGGGTGGACGGCGCATAAACAGGGCGATGCAAATGAGATTCCATTTGTTGTCCACGATGAAGAAGACAGTTTTTTGATGCCGGGTTATGACCTGATGATTGAAGGCAGATGGGAGAAAGTAGAGGAACCGTCTTATCAAGTGGATTATCAATGGACGGGACTTCCAGAGGGTCTACTGAACGAATATGATTGGAAACTGTCTCTGCCAGAGGCAGAAAGATCGTATGTGTCTGGAGAAAAAGTCAAAATCAATGCAGATAATTTCCGTTATTCGTATTACAATGCGACAGAATTGAACCCGTATATGCTGGGAGACAGAGCATTCCTGTTTTCTGGATGGAGACATGGGGAAGTAGGCACACCGGAATTTGATCTACCGTATGGAGAAACGTTCACGATGCCGGCAGAAGATGTAACGCTTTACGGCAGCCTGGAAGAAATGGCGTCTTATAAAGTAGAATGGTATGAAATTCCAAGTGCAGATGCAGATGTGAGCACGGCGAAACTGATGTATGACAGAAGTCCGAACCCATCTGTCAGATATGTGAAAAACGGCAGTCATGTGACAGTCAAAGAGTCTGATAAAAAAGTCAGAAGATGGACTTTTGTTGAGGACTATCCGGCAAATGTACTAGAAGCAGATGCTAGTTTGGAAGAACCGGCGACGCTGAAATTGTACTTTACGAAAGCGCCGGAACCGGAAGAAACTTATAATCTGATCATTCATTATGTGGATGAGAAAAACGACAAAATCCATGCAGATTATACGGAAGCAGATTTGGCAGAAGGGGATGTATACAGCGTAACATCGCCTTCCATCAGCGGCTATGTATTGAAAGATGCAGCACAGGCTACGGTTAGCGGAGAAATGCCAAATCATGACGTAGAGTTGTATGTGGTATATGCGCCAAACCCGGAACAGCCAAATCCGCCGACACCGATCGTCACTTATACAGTGACTTATACCGATGGAGTTGCGGGAGAAGTCGTATTCCCGGATCAGGTGACTTCTAATCTGTTCTATGGGGAAAAGACGCCGCTGTTCAAAGCAGTGATGCGCTTTGCAGACAATCAGACTGGCGTACTGTTTCATCTGGCAGAATCACAGCAGCGCCTTGGAGAGATTCCGGTAAGAGAAGGGTACGTGTTTACAGGTTGGACGCCTGCTGTTAGTGAAACCGTAACAGGCGATGCTGTGTATACAGCGACTTGGAAGCAGGAGACGACCAATATTGGCGACGATGAGCCGCCGCTTGTGGATGTACCAGATGACGAGCCACCGCTTGTAGACGTACCTGACGACAAGCCACCGCTTGCAGATACACCAAAAGAAAATGTCTCTGAAAAAAATAAACCGCAGTCTGGTGCGCCTGGGACTGGGGATACCAGCGATGTTTCGTTGTGGATGCTGGCGCTGGCAGCTGCTGGCACAGGTTTTGTCTATCTTATGAGAAAGCTGCATAGACGCAGAGAAGATGTATAAGCAGAAACAAAGAAACGCGCGATCGTTTGTTTCTGGTAGGGACACCCGCAAATTTTTGTGGGTGTCTTGTTTTTTGTCAGACGTTTGCTGCCGTGGCTTTTCTGTAAAAAATACTGTACAAAGCAGCTTTAAAATGCTATAGTAAACGTGGATGGCATTCATGAACCGAAGCGATACCATTTTTTATCTGAAACAGGAAGTGTCTTTGGGCTGTATCCGGCAAGCGGAACACCACCAGAGGCAGAAGAGCTTAGCGCATATCTACTCCCCGAGACAATCAGGAGGTGATAGGTATGAGAGCAGGTTTTATAGGAGCCGGAAAGGTCGGCTTCTCACTAGGAAAGTATCTGGCTGAAGGCGGTACAGTCCTCAGCGGTTATTATAGTAAAAGTCTGAAGTCTTCTCAAGAGGCGGCAGCTTTTACAGGCAGCAGATACTACGAAACATTAGCAGAGATTGTCAACGACAGTGATACCCTTTTCATTACAGTGCCCGACGGCTATATCAGTGAGATTTGGGATGACATGCGCAGTCTGCCTATTGAAGATAAAACCATTTGTCATTGCAGCGGTTCGATTCCATCGACCGTTTTTTTTAATGCGGAGGAGCGGGGTGCTTACCGGTACTCTATTCATCCGCTCTATGCAGTCAGCAGTAAATATGCGTCGTACCAAGAGCTTGCAAAGGCATATTTTGCCATAGAAGGAAGTCCGGCAAGGCTTGACGAGATGCGGCAGCACTTTGAAAAACTCGGCAATCGGGTTGGGATCATCAGTCCGGAGGTAAAAACCATTTATCATGCGGCGGCGGTGATGGTCAGCAATCAGATGATTGCCCTTGCTGATATAGGCGCGCAGCTTTTGCACCAGTGCGGCTTTGAAAAAGAAGATGCAGAAAGGGCGCTGGCGCCTTTGATCCTGGGGAATGCGCAGGCTTTGACTTCGGCAGGACCGGAAAGTGCGTTGACGGGACCTTGTGAGCGGGCGGATGACCAAACGGTGGCAGCCCATCTCAAAGCGCTGGCGGCAGCGTCCTCAGATACAGAGATTTTGCAGAGTTACAGAATACTTTCAAAGAGACTTGTGCAGATTGCAGAGCGAAAGAATCCAAACAGAGATTACAGGAAATTGAAAAAGGAGTTAGAACAATGAAAAATACGGTGGCAACTTTAAAAGAGCAGAAACTTTCCGGAGATAAAATCACCATGCTGACAGCATATGATTATTCTACCGCCAAACTAATGGATGAAGCCTGCGTAAACATGCTTTTGGTAGGCGATTCTCTGGGCATGACCATGCTGGGCTATGAAGATACTTTGTCAGTCACCATGGAAGATATGATTCATCACACTGCGGCGGTTGCGAGAGGAACCAAAAATGCCATGGTCGTAGGGGATATGCCTTTTATGAGCTATCAGACATCAGTTTATGATGCAGTGGTCAATGCGGGAAGACTGATGAAAGAAGGCAGATGCCAGGCTGTGAAACTGGAAGGCGGCGCAGCAGTTTGCCCGCAGATTCGAGCCATTGTAGCAGCTTCCATTCCGGTGGTTGCGCACATTGGGTTGACGCCGCAGTCAGTCAATGCTTTTGGCGGCTTTAAAGTGCAGGGAAAGAGTGAAGAAGCAGCAAGAAAGCTGATAGAAGAGGCAAAGGCTGTGGAAGAAGCAGGTGCTTTTGCAGTTGTGCTGGAATGTGTGCCTGGAAAGCTGGCGAAGATCATCAGTGATACGATTTCTATTCCCACCATTGGAATCGGTGCAGGAAACGGTTGCGACGGGCAGGTTCTTGTCTACCAGGATATGCTGGCAATTTTCTCGGACTTTAAGCCGAAGTTTGTAAAGCAGTTTGCCGATGTGGGCGCAGCAATGCGAGAAGGGATTGCAGGCTATATCGAAGAAGTCAAAGCAGGTACATTCCCCGCAGAAGAGCATACTTTTAAAATTTCTGATGATGTAATCAATCAATTATATTAAATAAATAGGGAGCAAAGACAATGAAAATCGTAAAAACTATAGAAGAAGTCAGAGAAGCCGTTAAGGCTTGGAAAGCTGCGGGACTTTCTGTGGGGCTGGTGCCGACCATGGGATTTCTTCACGAAGGACATGAAAGTCTGATTTTGCGTGCGGCAGCAGAAAATGACCGGGTGGTGGTCAGCGATTTTGTCAATCCCACCCAGTTTGGACCGGGTGAAGATTTGGAAAGCTATCCGCGTGATTTGGCGCGGGATGCCGCACTGTGTGAACATGCAGGGGCAGCGCTTTTGTTCAATCCAGAGCCTTCGGAAATGTACGCCGAAGATGCATGTACTTTTGTAGATATGCGGGCGCTGACGGGCGAACTTTGCGGAAAATCAAGACCGATTCATTTCTGTGGTGTCTGTACGGTGGTATCCAAGCTTTTCAATATTGTGACGCCGGACAGAGCCTATTTTGGACAGAAGGACGCACAGCAGCTTTCCGTGATTCGCCGCATGGTGCGGGACCTCAACTTCGGCATCGAGATTGTGGGATGTCCTATTATTCGTGAGGCAGATGGTCTTGCAAAGAGTTCCAGAAACACCTATCTGAGCGAGGCAGAACGCAAGGCGGCACTGGTGCTTTCCCGTGCAGTAAATCTGGGACAGCAGATGGCTGCAGGCGGTGAAACCTCTGCAGAGGCTATTGTGGCAGCGATGAAAGCAGAAATTGAGGCAGAACCCATGGCAAAGATCGATTATGTACAGGCAGTGGATGCAGTATCTGTGGAACCAGTGTCAGAAATGAAACCGCCGGTGCTGGTAGCTATGGCCGTATATATCGGAAA
>CANBFZ010000171.1 GCA_947367725.1 uncultured Eubacterium sp. | reverse complement strand
CTGCCCTGCTTTATGCTGCAGTGTGCCTTTCAGACTTTCTTCGTTGCTGCAGAAAAACAAAAGCTGGGACTTTGTGTTTCCATCGTTGCTGGCGTCACCAATATGATTTTCGACTTTCTGTTTATTGCGGTATTTCACTGGGGCATCGCCGGCGCGGCAATTGCTACAGCCATCGGAGAAATCTTCGGCGGCATCTTTCCAATCATATATTTTGCAAGAAAGAACAACAGCCTGCTCAGACTGACAAAGACCAGATTCTATCCGAAAGCACTTTTAAAAGCCTGCACCAATGGTTCTTCTGAGCTGCTTTCCAGTCTTTCGTCTTCCCTGGTCGGCGCACTATATAATCTGCAGCTGCTGCGTTTTGCAGGAGAAAACGGTGTAGCAGCCTATGGCACCATTATGTATGTCAATTTCATCTTCGCAGCGATTTATCTGGGCTATAGCATGGGCAGCGCACCGATTATCAGCTACAACTTCGGCGCGGAAAACCACTCAGAGCTTAAGAATCTGTTTTTAAAAAGCGTCCGCGCCATCGTCTGTACCGGCGTTCTTCTGGTTGCCCTGGCGCAGCTTCTGGCAGTGCCCCTTGCTTCCATCTTTGTGGGTTACGACAAAGAACTTTTTGATATGACCTGTGAAGGATTCCGTATATGCGCCATGTCCTTTCTGATTTGCGGCATGAACATCTTTGGCTCGTCCTTCTTTACCGCGCTAAACAACGGACTGCTCTCTGCATTGATTTCATTCCTTAGAACGCTGGTATTTCAGGTATCTATCATCCTGATCCTTCCGTCCTTTCTCGGGCTTACCGGCATCTGGCTGTCCGGTGTCACTGCAGAAATTCTCACACTGATCGTTACGATAACCTGCCTGGCGCTGAACCGGAAGAAATATCATTATCTGTAAAAGCAGAAAAGAAACAGAGAGAAACTTACTGTCTCCTCTCTGTTTCTTTTTTATAATCTGTCACTACCGTTTCATCTCCAGTTCCCAATCTTCCAGATTTGTATGCAACAGCTGGTGTGCTCTATGAGAGTTGGGTGCTCCTAAGAATTCTTCATAGGTAAGCTGCACGGCTGTATTCTCATGGGAAAAGCGCAAATTCGAAAATTTATCTAACCCATAGAGAATTTCTCCTCTGGATTCTGCAAATTCACAGCCGTCTTTCACTGGCTGTCCGCCGCCACCAACGCAGCCACCCGGGCACGCCATGATTTCTACAAAATCGTAGGACACCTCGCCTCGCTTGATCGCTTCCATCAACTTGCGGGTATTGCCAAGACCACTGGCCACCGCAACCCGTACTTTCAGACCCTTGATTTCAAAGGTTGCTTCTTTCCAGCCGTCCATGCCCCGCACGCTCTTAAAGCTATCCGCTTCCGGATTTTCTCCGGTAATCAGAAAATATGCACTCCGAAGGGCCGCCTCCATGACGCCGCCGGTTGCGCCGAAAATCACCCCTGCACCAGAGCCTTCTCCAAAAATTTCATCAAAGGATTCTTCTTTTAAATCGTGTGCCTGAATATTGTCTGCGCGAATCAGTCTGTCCATTTCTCTTGTGGTCAGTACCAGATCCACATCCTTACCATGTCCCGCGTCATCTACCTGCGGCACGCCCTTTTCATATTTCTTAGAAAGACACGGCATGATGGACACGGAGAAAATTTTATCCGGATCAATGCCCAGCTTCTGGGCGATATAAGTCTTTGCCATCGCCCCAAACATCTGCTGCGGTGATTTTGCCGTAGACAGATTCTTCACATATTCCGGATACTGGGTTTTGACAAACCGAACCCAACCCGGACAGCAAGAAGTAAACATCGGCCAGCTATAGTCCTCTTTATGGGTGAACCGCTCGATGAACTCGCTTCCCTCTTCCATAATGGTTAAATCGGCAGTATATGTAGTATCAAAGATATAGTCAAAACCGATTCTCCTAAGGGCACTGACCATCTTTCCTGTGGTTGCCTCTGTCTTGGAAATACCGATTCCCTCGCCCCATGCAGTTCTCACCGCTGGCGCAATTTGCACCATGGTAATCTTTTCAGGATCTGCAAGAGCGTCTCTGAGAATGCGCAAATCGTCTCTTTCCCGAAGCGCGCCTACCGGGCAATGAGTAATGCACTGTCCGCAAAGAGCACAATCTGCTTCTGTTATCTTGCGATTATTGGATACCCCCACAGAAGCTCTATAACCAGAACCATTAATATCCCAAACATTCAGTCCCTGTACTTTGTCACAAATCTGCACACAACGCATGCATTTTACACACTTGGATGCTTCACGAATCAGCGGCAATTCAAAATCCCATCTTGTCTTTTCATGTACATCTTTATAAGGCTGCTCAATAATGCCAAGGTCATTGGCAATTTTTTGCAGGGTGCAGTTGCCGCTCTTGACGCACTGAACGCATTTGCAGTCGTGGTCGGAAAGAATCAGTTCCACATTGATGCGGCGCACCTCTCTAACCCTCGGACTGTTGGTGAGAATCTCAACCCCTTCCTCTACCTCTGTATTACAGGCAGTTACCAGCTTTTCCATGCCGACTTTCTCCACAAGGCAGACCCGGCAGGCGCCGATTTCATTAATGTCTTTCAAATAACAAAGATGTGGAATCTTGATTCCTACTCTTGCGGCAGCGTCTAAAATCGTAGTACCGGCAGGCACCGTAATCTGCTGCCCATCTATCTTTAATTTTACCATTTTTCTATTCTGCCTCCTCTAAATGAACCGAATCCGCAGGCATCGCAGCGCAGACATCTGGAAGCTTCTGCCAGAGATTCTTCTCTCGTCATCGGAAGTTCTACAGCGCCAAAGTCACCGCCTCTCTCGGAAGCATAGCGCTCTTTCAGCTCGATTCTTCCTCTTGCCTTCTGATCCTGCACCGGCGGAACCGGAATATCAATATCTACTGTAATTTCATGGTTATAGCCCAGATAATTGTCAATATTTGCCGCCGCTACTTTTCCCGCCGCCACAGCGTTAATTACCGTAGATGGACCTGTTACGCAGTCGCCGCCTGCGTAGATACCCTGTATCTTATCTACCACACTGGACTTTTCCGTCTTGATATTGCCGCGGAATACCGGCACACCGTACTGTTCAAAGAAAGTAAAGTCTGTCGCCTGTCCGATGGCGGAAATGACAATATCACAGCGCATTTTTACTCTCGGAAGATCAGCGGGAGCCGGCTTTGGTCTTCCCGACTTATCAGCTTCGCCTGCAATCTGCGGCTGCACGTAAAGCCCTTTTACATTACCGTTCTTATCTACAATGATTTCAGACGGCGCCATCAGTTCCATCAGCTGGCACCCCTCTGCCACAGCCCCACCGATTTCATCTGGAAGCGCTGTCATATCATCCCGTCTTCTTCTATAAACGATACATACTTCGCTGGCGCCAAGGCGCTTTGCCGTTCTCGCTACGTCCATCGCTACATTGCCGCCGCCGACGATAATCACGGATTTTCCGTTAAAATCAGGCATCGCATCATCGCCGATGCCCCGCAGCATTTCTACCGCCGGAATCACGCCTTTGGCGTATTCGCCCGGAATACCCAAGTTCTTATGGTTGTGCGAGCCGATAGAAAGATACATCGCGTTGTAATTTTCTTTGATTTCCTTAATGGCTTCTTCCGATTCCACGTCATAGTCGGTGCGAAATTCTACGCCAGTGGATGCGATGGCGTCAATATCCCACTGCAGCCTTTCTCTCGGCAGACGATAACTTGGAATCCCGTAACGAAGCATGCCGCCAAGCTGGGCTCTCTTTTCAAACACTGTTACATCGTGACCCATGATGGATAAAAAATATGCTGCGGAAAGTCCTGACGGACCACCGCCAACTACTGCAATCTTCTTTCCTGTGTGATCCATTTTCGCCGGAACCGGTACGCTTTTGGAACAGTTGTCCACTGCAAAGCGTTTCAGACCTCTGATGTTAATCGGCGCATCAATGATATTTCTTCTACACTTGTCCTCACATGGGTGTTCACAAATCAGCGCACATACCGTTGGGAACGGATTATCTTTTCTGATAAGGCGTACCGCATCGTCATATCTTCCCGCATGAACAAGCGCTGTATAGCCGGGAACATCTACACCTGCTGGACATGCCCCTCTGCAAGGGACTGATTCTCTGTGATTGATGACATGATCAGCACAGGCATGATTTAAAATATGGGATTCATAGTCTTCTCTAAACCCACTAAGCCCTCTCAGCACCATAGACGCCGCCTCAAAACCGATGGCGCAGTCCGATGACACTCTGATTGCCCTCGCAGTACGCTCTAAGGTATCTAACACTTGTAAATCTAAATTTGTATCCATAGATAAAATATCTTCCAGCATATGCTGCAGCTGACCTAAGCCGGTTCTGCACGGAACACATTTGCCGCAACTCTGTGCATGACACATCCGCAAAAAAGCTGCTGCCATATCTACAGGGCACTGACCAGCAGGACTTGCTGCAATTCTGCGCTCCAAATCTTTGTAAAGGCCTTCTACTGCCCTCTGCGCATGGTCCTTCGACTTTACGTAAAGTCTATCCATTTCGCTAACCTCCATTCATTTGCTTATAGGAGCCCAAATTGCTCCAAAAGATTACATGTTATATTATAACAGCGCCCTTCTGTTTTGTCAATTTTTAACAAAAAACTTTAAAAAAGTTTATTTTTTAACACAAATTTCGTTTTATAATCAAACATAAATTCTGAAATATCTTTTTTCTGTTTGTTGCAAAAATCCCCTTTGTCCTTTCCCTCACTAAAGGAATTTTCCACACCAAAAATATGGCAGAAAATACACCTTCCAGCACCTTATGCACAGTTATTTCCAAATCGTATACAATCTTTTCAACTTGTCTATGTGGATAACTTCAATGTCTATACACAAGTAGTTACAATAATTTCACGCGTTTTATCATTTGTCAACAAGGAAGTTTTCCACATATTTTCCCCTTTATCCTTGGTCAAATCAAACTGCCCTCACCTCCTTTAATTTTCAAGTGATTTTTATAGGGAAATGTGTCGAATAAAAATTTTTTTTGACACGAAAGCGGGAATCTGTGATATAATTTTATGATATAAGGCGAGTTGGGCCTTCCACGCG
>CANBFZ010000170.1 GCA_947367725.1 uncultured Eubacterium sp. | reverse complement strand
ACGCCTGTGGAGATAGTAGGTTGCGAGGTCTGCGAAGCAGGAAGCCCATTGGCTTTAGACGATGGGTGGTTCACAAAATTAATCGATAAGTCCGTACAGTTTGATTCTAACAAAGACCTGTATACCGAAGAAAGCTTTCAGGTATTCAAGAAAGCATATGATGAAGCGGTTCAAGTATATCAGAATGAAAAAGCAACGCAGGAGGAAGTAGATCAGGCAAGAGTTAATCTGGAATCTGGAAGATGGCAGCTTCGTGAGAAGCCTGATAAGGACAAACTGGAAGAGCTGCTTGCAAAAATTGCGAAAATCGACTTTAGCTTGTATAGTAAGAAAACCGCGAAGGCAGTGAAAGCCGCGTATGAAATGGCATCAGTGCTCATGGCAGATGAAACGGTTACGCAGTTAGAAATCGATAAGGCAGTGGAACAGTTAGAGAGTGCAATGCAAATTCTTGACGAAGAATCATTGTCAGGGGAGATAATTTCTGATCAAGAAGAAACCTTGTCAGGGAAAGTAATAGCTTCCAATAAAGGCGATGATGGCAATAAAAAAGAAACGAAGCCGACGAAAACGGCAAAAACAGTTAAGACCGGCGATATGGCAAATCCATTTGCGTTAATCATGCTTGCAGTAATGGCAGGAGCAGTAATCACGGCAGTATCTGTGAAAACAAAAAAACAAAGATAAGTAAGGTTATTACTTAGAGATAAGAAAGAAGAATGTCCCGTGGGATTGGCTGCTTTTAGCATGCATTTTTCCAAGGGATATTCTTTTTGTTTTTTTGACTGAAAGATAAGCGGAAATATAGTGGAAATCGTACGTGGAAGGTGGTAGAATAATTCATTAGACATAGAGAAACTATGGAGAAGGAAAGGAGTCGAGATAGAATGCAAAAAGCCATGGATACAGAAAAAAGTTTTCTTGCAAAAGAGCCAATTGGGAAACTTTTGCTAAAGCTTGCGCTTCCCACGGTAACGGCGCAGATTATTAATATGCTTTATAATATCGTAGACAGGATTTATATCGGACATATCAAAGATGTAGGAGCGCTTGCGCTGACAGGTGTAGGCGTGTGTATGCCGCTGATTATGATCGTGGCGGCGTTTGCAGCGTTAGTAGGTAATGGAGGCGCGCCCAGAGCGTCTATTTTTATGGGAAAAGGTGATAACCAGTCTGCAGAAAAGACATTGGGAAACTGCTTTATATTGCAGATTATAATTTCGGTGATTCTGACAGTAATTTTACTGTGTGGGAACCGAAGATTTTTGCTGGCATTTGGCGCCAGCGGCAATACGATTGAATATGCGGTCAGCTATATGAATATATACGCACTTGGAACGATTTTTGTGCAGCTGACGTTAGGAATGAATATGTTCATTACCGCGCAAGGATTTGCGAAGACAGGAATGTTGTCAGTGTTGATTGGCGCAGTATCCAATATTATATTAGATCCCATTTTTATCTTTTGCTTGGGTATGGGTGTAAAGGGCGCTGCTCTTGCAACGATTCTTTCTCAGGCACTTTCTTGCATATGGGTATTGTCATTTTTATTTGGAAAAAAATCATTCTTAAAGATACGAAAGTGCGACTTAAAATTGCAAGGAAATATTATCCTGCCAAGCCTTGCACTTGGTCTTGCGACGTTTATCATGCAGTCCAGCGAAAGCGTTATTTCGGTATGTTTTAATTCTTCTTTGCTGAAATACGGCGGCGATATTGCGGTAGGGGCGATGACAATCTTAACGAGCGTTATGCAGTTTGCCATGCTTCCTTTGCAGGGGCTTGGACAGGGTGCGCAGCCGATTATCAGTTATAATTATGGCGCGTCGAACGTAGAACGCGTAAAAGATGCATTTAAGCTTTTGCTGAAAGTAAGCCTTAGCTATGCAGTTATACTTTGGGGAGTGGTCATGTTGTTCCCTCAGATATTTGTTGGCTTATTTACCTCAGACGAAGCGCTTCTTGAATTTGGACAGCCGGCGCTGCGCATCTATATGGCATGTATGTTTTTATTTGGAATTCAGCTTGCCTGCCAGATGACATTTACCTCGCTAGGAAATGCAGCTGCATCTATCGTTGTTGCGATTATGCGTAAATTCGTACTGCTGATTCCGTTGATTTACATCTTACCTGCAATTTTTAGCCAAGATAAGACAAGTGCAGTATATATGGCAGAACCGATTGCAGATTTCTTCGCAGTATCGTTTACGGCAATTCTATTCACCTTCCAGTTTAAAAAAGCACTGGGGAAGATATCAAACAAAAGATAAATTTGCAATTGAGTAAAAATAATACAATAATCGGGATAAATAATCCGTGGACTACGAAAAGCGAAAGAATATAATAAAAAAGACTACATAATTAATCGATAAAAAGGAGGAAAAAATGAAAATGAGAAAAATTCTGTCCCTCGCCCTTGTGATGGCGATGAGTCTCTCTCTGCTGGCCGGCTGCGGCGGCAACGGCACCACTAATGGCGGCACTTCCGGCAGCGCCGCTGGAGTTGCTCAGGGAGATCAGGTCTCCGGTGAGCCTATTGTAATCAAATTCGCCTGGGGCAACTCCCGAACCGATACCCCTACACCCGGCATCCAGGCTATGGCGGAGCATATCGAGAGCGCCTCCAACGGGACCATGAAGATGGAGATCTATTACGACAATACCTTCTGTGAGTCCACTCAGGTCCTTCCTGAGATGGTCAAGGGGAACCTGGAAATGGGCGGCTCCGGCGCCACCTATGTGGCTGAATACATGCCTGAACTTGGCTTTCTCAATATGGGCTACCTCTATGAGAGCGTTGACCATGCCAACGCAGTTTTGAATGGTGAGATAGGACAGGAAATGTTCGCCCACATTGGCGAGAGCATCGGACAGCGTCCCCTGGGCGGCTACTACTTTGGTGCCCGCGAGGTCTGTCTGACCATCGACCGTGAGGTCAAGAGCCCGGCCGACCTGAGCGATATCAAGATGCGCACCAACGGCACTAAATCCATGAACTTTCTAGCCTCCGCGATGGGCGCCAATCCTACCGGTATCTCTTACAGCGAAATGTACACCGCCCTGGACACTGGTGTTGTGGACGGGCAGGAAAATCCCATTTCTACTGTAGTCTCTCAAAAGCTGTATGAGGTCTCCAAATCCCTGACCTACACCGACCACATGATTGACTTTTCCTGGATTGCTATCGGTGAGAAGTTCTGGCAAAGCCTGACCGAGGATCAGCAGAACATCATCATGGAAGGCGTCAATATCGCCTGCGACATGAACACTCAGGCTACGATTGATGTAGAGAGTAGCGCCGAGGATCTGCTGATCTCGGAGGGGCTGGCCGTTTATCATCCCGACATCACTCCCATCCGCGAGGCGGTGCTGGCCGCTTATGAACAGAAAGCTCAAACCGACGGCTGGGATACCGACTTAATGCAGCGCATTCTTGACGCCGCGCCCTAATTCAGGCGTCTGTTAAGTGCAGGGGGCAAGACAGTTCGCTGACTGCCTTGCCCTTTTTGAATCGCTATTCTAATTATTTTAGAAGGGAGAAGTTCATGAAAAGTGCCCTTAAAAAGATAAACAGCGCCATTGATCGCAGCTTGGTCTTTCTGGAATTGAATCTTCCGGCGATCTTTATGATCTGCCTGTTTGGCGGCTTTGTTGTGGCGGTATGCTTTCGCTATCTGTTCACTCTGCCTTTAGCCAAGGTGGAGGAAGGGTATGTTATTGCCTTCTGTTGGATGGCTCTCTTTTCCGCGCCCCTGGCGACCCGAGACGAGGAACATCTGTGCTTTACCATCCTATACGACGCATTACCAGCAAAAGGAAAAGCTGTCATGGACGTTGTGGGTAAAGTAATCCTACTGATTCTTCTGATCATCCTAATCAAGCCCTCCTGGGAGACTGTGATCTTCTATGGGATTACAAAGACCTCTATGCTCCGTATGAGTTATACCTATCTTTACGCCCCCTTTATGTTTTATCTGTTGGCCACCATATACCACCAGATGATTCTAGTCATTCGAGATATTGGCATCATGCTTCAGGTGTTCTGCGGAGAGGCCCCCGTTTTGAAAAAGGAGGGGAAATTATGAGCTTTTTAACCACGCACAGCTATATTATCCCCATTGTTGTGCTGTTCCTCTGCTTCCTGATCAAAATACCCATCTCCTACAGTTTGTTTTCCGCCTCTATCGTCTACTGCATGTTTATGGGACTGGACCTGGGTACGATCTGCGAAAAGACTATGTCCACGCTGTATTTCAAGTATGTGATCTTGGCTGTGCCGCTGTTTATTTTTACCGCCAATGTGCTTAATAGCAGCAAAGTATCAGATTATATTTTCGGTTTCTGCAAAGCGTTGATTGGCAAGAGAAAGGGGGCGCTTGCTTATGTCAACGTGCTGATCTCCCTTATTTTTTCGGGTATGTCCGGTTCCGCCTTCGCCGACGCATCCGGTATCGGTAAGATCGAGATCGACGCGATGCAGAAGGATGGCTATGATGACGAGTTCAGCTGTGCCCTCACCGCCGCCACCTCCACTGTCGGGCCTGTATTTCCACCCAGTCTGAACCTTGTCACCTTTGCCATGCTGTCTGGTGCCAGCGTCGGTTCCCTTCTGCTGGCCGGCGTAGTGCCTGCCGTTTTGATGTGTGTCATCCTGGCCATCTATGTAGCATACATCTCCAGCAAGCGTAACTACCCCGCCGGTGACAAATACCCTTTTAAGGAGTTCGTGCGTTATACCGCCAAGGCACTGCCCGCCCTGCTGACGCCAGTGATCCTGCTGACTTGTATCTACACCGGCGTCGTGACCCCTACAGAAGCCGCCTGCGTTTCTTCCGGTTACGCACTCATACTGGCCGTGATTGTATACAGGACTATGGATCTCAAGGGCGTTTGGAACTGTTTCCGGGACACTGCCAAGGGCTGCGGCTCTCTGCTGATGTTAATCTGTGCCTCTACCCCGTTCTCTTATGTTATCACTGTCTCCGGTTTTGGGGATATCATCACTGATATGTTCCTCAGCATCACCAACAACAAATATGTCTTCCTGTTGCTGGTAAATGTACTTTTCTTGGTGCTGGGTATGTTCCTTGACACGTCCACTATCACCTTTGTTGTGCTACCCTTG
>CANBFZ010000169.1 GCA_947367725.1 uncultured Eubacterium sp. | reverse complement strand
TATTTATGATGGAATAGAGGATGCAGATTTTTTTGCTTTAACGGGCATTAAAACAGCAGATTTATATAACGACACGGAAACGAGTGCCTATCGTTATCTGGATAGAAACGGCAAACAGTTTAAGCTGGTAGTCAGCAGAGAACAGGAGAAAGAGGATACCAATCTGCTGATTTTCTTCTACGATGTGACTAATTTTGAAAATCTGAAAGACCGTTATAATCATGAACGGGTCTGTGTCGTTCGGGTCGCCATTGATAATTATGATGAATTTTCTGCCAGCACCCTTCCAGAAATGCGTATGCGTATTACAGCAGCAGCCGATAGTGTAATTCGCCAATGGGCGGCAAAGAATGAGGGATCCATCAACAAGCTCAACAATGCACAGTATGTGATGTATTGTCAGTACTCTCATTTAGAGAAGATCATTGAAAACAAATTTGGCATTTTGGACGAAATCAGACAGATTGAAACAGAAGCGGATTTCCCTATGAGTTTAAGTATCGGTGTAGGGGTTGGCGGCAAGAATCTCGTTGCCACAGAGGAATATTCCCGGGCAGCGATGGATTTGGCCAGAGGTCGAGGCGGTGATCAGGCTGTCATTAAACGAGTCAATAAAGTAGAATATTACGGCGGCAAGATGCAGACCGTAGAAAAAGGCAATAAAGGGAAATCACGTGTCATAGCCCATGCGCTGAAACAGCTGATTGATCAGTCAAAGCGTGTTGTTATCATGGGGCATGTACACCCAGATATGGATTGTTTTGGTTCTGCACTGGGTATCCATAGAATGTGCTCCATGTGCGGGAGAACGGCGTATATTTTATTAGATGAAGTGATTGGTTCATTGCAGGAAATTTATCAACATGCAAAAGAAACAGAGAATTATCAATTCATCAACAGCAAAAAGGCAGAAAGTCTGATAGATGAGGAAACTCTTTTGGTACTTGTGGATACCCATCGAGTCAGTTATGTAGAAAATAGTAATTTGCTTTCTATGACGGATAGAATTGTAGTCATTGATCATCACAGAAAGGCGGAGGATTGTGTAGAAAATCCGACTTTGTCCTATATTGAGTCTTACGCATCATCCACGGCAGAACTGGTTAGTGAGATTTTGCAGTATGCAGCACCAAAGAAAACGTTGATCAAGCTGGAAGCAGAAGCATTGCTTGCAGGTATGACCATTGATACAAATCGTTTTGCAGTGAAAACTGGAGTTAGAACTTTTGAGGCTGCGGCGTGGCTGCGGCGTTCCGGCGCAGATACAGCGGAAGTCAAGCGGTTTTTCCAAACCGATATGGATGCGTTTAAAATTCGTGCAAAGTGTATTGCTGCAGCGGAATTTCACGAGGAAGGCATTGTAACCTCCATCTGCGAAGGTTGTAATGAAGATGCGCAAGTAGTCAATTCGCAGGTTGCAGATGAGCTTTTAACCATAAAAGGCATCAAAGCGTCTTTTGTGGCAGGAAGGACTGTGCAGGGTAGAACCGTCGTCAGTGCAAGGTCTCTAGGTGAGATCAATGTACAGGTGCTGATGGAAAAACTAGGCGGTGGTGGTCATCTAACGACCGCAGGTGCACAGGTTGCATGCAGCCCGGAAGAAGTCATTGAAAAGATATTGGAATTTATCAAATAGAAGGAGAGATAGAAATGATTGTAATTTTGAATAGAGATGTAAAAGGTACTGGTAAAGCTGGAGATGTAGTAAAGGTTAGCGACGGTTATGCTAGAAATATGCTGCTGCCAAAAGGATATGCGACAGAAGCAACGGACGGCAATATCAGAAGTCTAGAAAAGCAGAAAGAGCTGCTGGCGCAGAAAAAGGCAGAAGAGAAAGCTGCGGCAGAGGACCTTGCTAAAAAACTGGAGGATGTAACTGTCGTAATTCAGACGAAGTCTGGCGAAGGCGGTAGATTGTTTGGTTCGATCACGTCTAAAGATATTGCCGATGAAACCAGGAAACAGACGGGACTTTCTATTAACAAGAAAAAAATCCAGATGAAGACGCCGATTAAAAGCATCGGAAGATTTGAAGTAGATGTAAAACTATATCCAGAAGTGTCGGGAAAACTCACCGTGGAAGTAACCGACTAATGACTTCCTGGACTGATTCAATTGGCTGAAAGGAATACAAATAGAAAGGAACGCA
The DNA here is from genome assembly GCA_947367725.1 of uncultured Eubacterium sp. Lineage (GTDB taxonomy): Bacteria > Bacillota > Clostridia > Peptostreptococcales > Anaerovoracaceae > Senimuribacter. The sequence continues at coordinate 2,984 of CANBFZ010000169.1, read as the reverse complement.
CATGGTTGAGAAAATTCCACCACATAATTCTGACGCGGAGAAATCTGTCTTAGGCTCGGCCATGCTGAGCAAAGATGCGCTTGCTGACGTCATTGATCATATTGCGCCAGAAGATTTTTACGATGCAGCCCACAGAGAGATTTTCTCTGTCATGCTGGATTTGTTCAGAAATAATATTTCTGTGGATATTATTACAGTTTGCGAAGAACTACGAAAACGCAAATCTTTGGAGATGGTAGGCGGCAGAGTTTATGTCGCAAGCCTTTCTTCTGTTGCGCCGTCGCCCAGCAGTGCGGCGGAATACGCAAAGATTGTTGCAGAAAAAGCTTCCATGCGCCGACTGATTCAGACTGCAGAGGATATTAGAGAAAAAGGATACGAAGAATCCATGGATGCTTCGGATATTTTGGATTACGCGGAAAAAGGCATCTTTGAAATTGCGCAGAAAGGGCAGAAAAGTGATTTTGCGCCGATTAAAGAAGTGCTCATTGAAAATGTGGCAATGATCGACAGAGCGATTCAGACGCAGGGACAGGTCATCGGGCTTTCTACAGGGTTTAAGCGACTAGATGAACTGACCAGCGGTCTGCAGCGGTCAGACCTTGTGATTATTGCCGCAAGACCTGCCATGGGGAAGACGGCATTTGTACTGAATATTGCACAGCATGCAGCAGTAAAATCTGGCGCCACTGTATTGATTTTCAGTCTGGAAATGTCCAAGGAACAGTTGGGGCAGCGTTTGCTTGCCATGGAATCTCGTGTAGAGATGCAGAAATTGAAAACGGGAAGCCTGGAACGAAACGACTGGGATCGCATCAATATGGCGCTGGACTCTTTGTCTAAGACCAATTTACATATTGACGATACACCGGGCATCAGTGTCATGGAGATGAAGAACAAGTGCCGAAGACTAAAATCAGAAAAAGGGCTTGACCTTGTCATCATCGACTATCTGCAGCTGATGAAATCCGAAGGAAAAACCGATAGCAGACAGCAGGAAATCAGTAATCTATCCAGATATCTGAAACTGCTTGCCAGAGAGATGGATTGTCCCGTTATGGTGCTTTCGCAGCTTTCTCGTGCGCCGGAACAAAGGCAGGATCACAGACCCATTCTATCCGATTTGCGTGAATCCGGTTCTATCGAGCAGGATGCGGATATGGTTATGTTTTTGTATCGAGATGATTATTATAATAAAGAGAACTCGGAAAAACCGGGTGTGTGTGAGGTAAACCTTGCCAAACACAGAAGTGGACCGACGGAAGTCTTTGATCTGACCTGGGTTGCAAGATATACCAAGTTCAGTGACAAAGCATAAAAAAGGAGATGCTTATGAAAATTACAGCAGATATGAAAATTTGTGAGATTCTCAGTCTCGGCGATGAGATGGAACTGACTTTTAAAAAGCACGGTCTTTTATGCACGGGATGTCCCGGTGCAGTACAGGAAACACTTGCAGAAGCAGCAAAGGGACACGGTCTAGATGTGGAGATTTTGCTGCATGATTTAAACAGACAATGGAATGAAGAAGCATAAGGACAGCGATCTATGAATTTTATCAAAGAAAAAATAAAAGACTTTTTTTTGCTTGATACAAAAGTCGAAAATATTTTTATTAATGAATATATGCCATCCGCACCAGGAGATTTTGTGAGAGTATATTTGTATGCAAGTATGTATGCAGAACATGGTTTAGAAATTACCGGAAAAGCCATTGCAAGGCAGCTTGGTCTTTCTGAGGAAAAAGTCATGGAGGCTTGGGAATACTGGGAGGAAAGAGGCGTTATTAAAAAGCGGTACTTTGACACACAAGGCAACGTTAGCTTTATTGTGGAGTTCGTCAATCTGAAAGAGCAGCTGTATGGAAAAAATACAGCGCCGGTCAGAGGAGAAGCCGAGCGCCCAAAACACGATCATGTCTTTGGAAATCCAGAAGTGAAAGTGATGTTCAAAGACATTGAGAAAACGTTGGGTCGTACCTTGGACTCTACAGACCTGCAACAGATTTTGCGGTGGCTGACGGATTACGGCGCAACGCCAGAAGTGGTTTTTACGGCGGTCAAATATGCTGCGGATAAAAACAAAACCAATCTGCGATACATAGAAAGTGTCGTCAAGGGCTGGAGCGAAGAAGGACTGCAGACCACGGATCAGATTAGCGAAAAACTGCAGGAGATGGATGAGAAATACTATCGCTATAGGAGAGTACTGAAAGCCCTTGGTTTTACCCGGAATGCCACCGAAGCAGAGAAAGAGATGATGGACAACTGGTTCGATCGTATAGGGTATACCATGGAGCGCGTGCTGGAAGCGTGTACGAAAACGGCAGGTATATCCAGTCCCAATTTTAATTATGTAAACAAAGTTTTAGAAAACTGGAGAAATGAAGCAGAGAATAAGGGTGTGGACGTCAATACAAAGATTGTCGTGACGCAAGCGGTTCTCAATCAGTATTACGATTTCCTCAGAGATAAAGCAGAGAAAGAGGCAGATGCAAGAAAAAAAGAAGTCTATGAAAAACTGCCGAAAATCAAAGAAATTGATGAAGAAATCAGGAAGATGGGTTCACAGCTTTCTAAAGCATTGATATTAGGCTCTTCGGAAAACGAGAGCAAAAAGATTAACAGTATCATGGACGAGCTGGCAGCAGAACGCGCTGTGGTGCTGACAGAGAATAACTTTGAGATGGATTACACCGACATCAAATACGCTTGCGAAAAATGCAGTGATACCGGCATGACAGATCTTGGAGAACGGTGCTCCTGCATCAAACAGCGTACGGAAGAGGCGGAACTATGGGTAAAGAAAAAAAGTTTAGAAAAATAACTGATGCGGCAGCAGGGGTCATTACTTGGCATGATCAGGCGCAAATTGCCTTCGACCGATGGCTTGTTTCTGTATGGCATGGTATTGTAAGTGCTGCGGCAGGATTGATTACCTTTCATGACCATACCCAGGAACGAGTGGACAGGCTGTGGCTGATT
>CANBFZ010000168.1 GCA_947367725.1 uncultured Eubacterium sp. | reverse complement strand
CGTTCGCAGGCTTTCGTGTTGAGCGCAAGGACGGTATACTCTACGTCCTCTCTTTTCGGAAGTCCTTTCAATACCTCCAGGATATCCTTAAATTGCGGTACATATTTGATATGACTGAACGTGCCGACCTCAATGCGCCGAAATCCCGCTTCCATCAGCCGCTCTGCGATCCAGAGCTTCGCCTGTGTAGGCACGAACATTTCCTCGTGCTGAAGTCCATCCCGCAGGGTCACGTCGATGATGTCCACTTTGCCCGGTAATGGCTTTTTCAAATTCTTTCACTCCCTCCTTCAGTCTTTGCACTATACTATCGCAAAGGGCGTGCCAATCCGTTCATCCGAAAAAGGACAACAAAAAAACGCCTGAATTTCAAGCGTTTTCAGTATTAGATTAAAATTGCAGCCGCACTTTTTTCGATGAAAAATTCTTTATTTATAAAAATATTTTTATTTATTCAAAATTTTTTATTGGTGATCCCCAGCTTCTTCAGTCTGTACTGCAGCTTCTGCGGAGAGATGGAAAGCCTCCTGGCAACATCAATTAACTTGGTTTCCTGCTCCATCACAGTCTGAATCACCTGACGCTCATAGGCTGCCAGCATCTGTTCCAAATCAATATGCATTCCAGGCTCTATCTCTGCTGCTTCAGAAAGTAAATCTGCCCGCTGTGATACATTCCGTTCTTCTCTGCTGACCGTCTTTACAAGCTGTGTTCTTCGGAACAGCGCGTCCACACTTTCCAAGCTAATATATTCCTTCTTTTCTATATTAAACGCGCTTTCGATGATATTGCGAAGTTCCCTCACATTGCCGGGCCAGTCCCACTTTACAAAGACCTGCTCCGTCAAAGGGCTGATCCCCTTGATATTTCGCTGCATGCGTTCATTATAATAACGGATGAAATGTTCCGTCAAAAGCAGAATGTCGTCGACACGTTCCCGAAGCGGCGGAATTTCAATCTGTAAAACACAAATTCTATAGTACAAATCCTCCCGAATTCGCTTTTCAGAAAGCAGCTTTTCAAGGGGCTCGTTGGTCGCGCAAATCAGACGTACATCAAAATGAATATCCTGATTTCCGCCAATCCGGCGTATTTTCTGTTCTTCAATTGCCTTCAGAAGCTTCGCCTGCATCCCTAAATCCATCGAATTAATTTCGTCCAGAAAGAGGGTGCCTCCATTGGCCATTTCAAAAAGACCTTCTCTGGATTCCGCGCCGGTAAAGCCCCCCTTTTCTGTACCAAAAAACATGCTTTCAAGAAGATGGGATGGAATTGCAGCACAGTTCTGTGTAATAAAATTTCCGGTACGCCGCTTTCCCTCTGCATGGATTGATTCCGCAACCAGTTCTTTTCCTGTCCCTGTTTCGCCATAAATCAGCACCGGTGAATCACTGTTGCTGACCTCCAGTATCATCGCTTTCATTTCCAGCATTTTCCTGTTCTGCGTGATGATATCATCTGTGACATAAAGCTTCTGTTTCAGATATTCTGAGGTCTTCAAATTCTGTAGATACAAGAGCTGCGCAACATTGGCCGCGCCCAAAATCACCCCACTCTCCACAATGGGATACGTGATGCCGCGCAGTACCATCTGATAGTTTTTCCAGGTCAGTTTCTGCGGTTCGTCGATGGACATCTTTCCTGTCTTTAGTGTTTGAAAAACGGTACTGTTTTCCTCTGACAGATCCTCATAAAAATTTGTCAGATGCTCTCCGACAATCGATCTGGTCCAGTCCGGAATGACTGCATTAGACATTCTGCCAAACCACGTACTGTACTCCACAATGCCATGTTTATTCACAATCAGCACGCCATCATATTTGGTATTATCGATTTGCATAATTTGGTTTAATTTATCAATCAATCCGCTCATTGTACAAAGGTTCCTCCTGCAGAACTAAAGCATGCTTTGTTCTGCCGCTTCCACGACATGTTTCATCAAAAGACTGGTCGTCACGCTGCCTACGCCGCCCGGCACCGGGGTCAGCCACACCTGGGCGTCCTCACAGACCGACACATCGCCGATCATTTTTCCTTCCTCATTAAAGTTGATGCCCACATCCACAATCACCTGACCGGGACTAATCATCTCATCTGTCAAAGTCCCTGCAGCGCCGGCGGCGACTACGATCACGTCCGCCTCTTTACAAAGATTCCGTAAATCCTCTGGTCTGGTCTTTGTGTGGCAGACGGTTACCGTCGCGTTTTCCTTCAGAAGCATCAGACTGACAGGCTTTCCGATGACCATGCTCCTGCCGATGACCACCGCCCGCTTTCCGCGTAAATCTACATCGTAATGTTTCAAAATTTCAATGCAACTTTCCGCTGTGCACGGCGCAAAAGCGCTCTCCCCGGTAAAAAATCTGCCCAACGCCCCATCCGAAACGCAGTCCATGTCCTTTTCCGACGCGATGGCATTTCGTACCTTCTCGCTGTCGATGTGCCTTGGCAAAGGCTGCAGCAGCAGCACGCCATGAATTTCCGGATTCTGATTGATGGATTCTATAACCGCAATGAGATCCGCTTCCTCTATCTTCCCATCACAGATGAATTTTTCTGTCTGTACGCCGATCTTCTTTGCCTTTTTCACAGCGCCGTTTTCATAGGCGATATCGCTGCCGTTTTCCCCCACACGAACGATTGCAAGAGTTGGCACCACGCCTTTCTCATAAAATACGGGCATCTTTGCAATCAACCCTTCGTCAATGGCGTCCGCCACTGGCTTTCCTTTTAGTAATTTTTCCATCTTGTCCCCCTATTTCTTTAGCTGACTGTACACTTTCGCGTACACCTCGTCGGCGGCTACTGTATATTCCATCAGCATCTTCTCAGCTTTCTCATTGAGCGTTTCGGCGTATGCTCTGTCCTGCATCGAGCCTGTATTAATAAAGACGTTCAGTGACGCGCCCTGCAGGGCTGCTTTGGCAAAGATTACGCCGACGCCGGCATCGCTGACTGCAAGAACGCTGCCCTTTTCCGCAAATTCCCTGTGCAGATCGATGACCTTGCAACACTTTTCCATAATTTCCAGAGGTACGCTGCATGCATCCTTCAGCACAAGCTCCATGACTCGCGCTTTCTCCGCTTTCTCCGCTTCCGTTTCCTTCGGCATTCCGTAAGCGGCAGCAAGGGGCGCAAAAACCTCCGCGTCTTTTTCCACAAGGGCAAGCAGCTCTGCCTGCAGGACTTCCGCCTGTTTCATCAGACCTTTGATATCTTCCTCTACGGCTGCATACTTTTTCTTGCCTACGGTCAGCGATCCCACCATACTTCCCAGGGCTGTTCCCAGTGCACCCACCAGCGCCGACGCGCCGCCGCCGCCCGGCACAGGCGCTTTGCTCGCCAGCACTTCTGTAAATGCTCTCAAGCTTTGATCAATCCATTGCATAGCTTGTACCTCTCTTTTCTTCTTAAACTGGTATCAGTATAGCACGGGTGCCGCTATTTTTGCAAGCCGCACCCTTTTCTTTCGCGCGGCAAACGCGTGAAAAAGCGATACCCTTTTACACTGCTGACAAAACTGACAATTTCTCAGATTTTTGTCAGTCTTGTCGGTGTTTTATGTAAAAATCCTGACAAAACAGACAGAATCGAAAAAAATTGTCAGTTTTGTCAGGATTTCAGGGGCATACGATGTGATTTCGACACGATTTACTGACAAAATCTTTCAAAATCCAGAATTTTGTCAGTACTATCGTCGAAGACTCCTTTCATGGGTTTGCCATGTTTTCTTTCACTCTCACCTTTTCTTTGATTTACTAGAACACGCAGCCTTTTATTCTTTTGTGCCGCGCGCTTTGAAACAGCCTTCTTCATGAGAATCAATGACGCCGACCGCCTGCAAGTACGAATAAATAATCACCGTTCCGACAAACTTCATTCCTCGTTTTTGCAAATCCTTTGAGATCTGATCGGAAAGTGGAGAACTTACCACATCTGTTTCGTGCAAAACAGTTTCGCAGGTCCAATGCCAGAGATAATTGGAAAAACTTCCGTATTCCTTTTGGATTTCGCGAAAAATCCGCGCATTATTTACTGCCGCTCGAATTTTCAATTTGTTGCGGATGATGCCTGGATTTTCGCGAAGTGCTGCCATTTTTTCCTCGTCATAATCACAGACTTTGGCAAGATCAAACCCATCAAAAGCAGCTCGAAAGGCTTCTCTCTTATTGAGCACGCACTCCCAGGACAAACCCGCCTGAAAGCTTTCCAAAATCAGCATTTCGAAAAGCTGATGATCGTCATGCACCGGCACACCCCATTCTTCGTCATGATAACGCAGATAGATCTCATTCTTGGGATTCGCCCACCTGCACCGTTTTTTTCCATCTTTCCATTCCATTCCGTTTCTCCTTTTCAAACATAAAACGGCAAAAGCGTGCACATTTCTATACGCACGCTTTTCGTCTCTCACAATTTCTTATTGTGTGCATAGGAGCTTTAGCTCCGTCATGCACACTTTTTTTACTGAAACGCCTCGATCTTTTCAATCCGGTCAAATGCCTCCTTCAGGGTATCCACATTGACGGTGCAGGCAATACGCACATAACCTTCACCACAGGCGCCAAAGGCATTTCCCGGCAGCATCAGCACATGGGCTTTTTCTAAGATCAGCTCCGCCGCTTTTTCACTGGAAAGACCGCTGTCCTTGATATTCATAAACAGATAGAAGCTACCCTTCGGCGGATCAATTACAGAAAGCTTTGGAATCTGGTTGATTCTCTCTGCCGCATAGAACATTCTTTTTCTGTATTCAGAAATCATCGGCGGCTGAATTTCCGCTCTATGGCGAAGTGCATAGATTGCAGCACGCTGAGATACTGACGGCGCAGTAAATACTACATTTTCGTTAATCTGCTGAATCACCTTGATGATGTAATCCGGCGCAATGATGTTGCCCACTCTCCATCCTGTCATGGTGAAGTTCTTGGAGAATGAATTGAGAATAATCGTTCTTTCTTTCATACCCGGAAGTGTCGCAAACGGCACAAATGGATTCTGATAGCTAAACGATGTGTAAATATCATCGGAAATCACGATTAAATCATACTTCACCGCAATTTCTGCGATTTTTTTCATCGTTTCAACAGTCAAGCAGTTTCCCGTCGGATTGCTCGGCGAGTTGATGACCAGCGCCTT
>CANBFZ010000167.1 GCA_947367725.1 uncultured Eubacterium sp. | reverse complement strand
AGAAGGCATGCAGTATTATAAAACCTGCAGTGATATTTTAGAACATGCAAAGCAAAAAATCGAAACCTTTGAAGGAGAGGTATAAGCCATGATGCGAGAAAATTATGATGAGTACAAAGAAATGATCAATGAGTATCTGCTAGACTATATGCCAAGTATTGATACCAAAAGCAGTGTGCTTTACGATTCGATGAAGTATTCTCTGATGGCAGGCGGCAAACGGATTCGATCTGTGCTGCTCCTTGCTGCCTGTGAGTTTGCAGGCGGAAAAGCCAAAGACGCGCTGCCTTACGCCTGCGCCATGGAATACATTCACACCTATTCTCTGATCCATGACGATCTGCCTGCAATGGATAACGACGATCTGCGCCGCGGCATTGCGACCAATCATAAGGTGTTTGGGGACGGAATTGCTGTTCTGGCAGGAGACGGACTGTTGACCACCGCCTTTGAAATTATGAACAAGGATATGTTCCTGTTCTTTGATGATATGAAAGAGCTGAAAAAGCGTATCAATGCATCCTATACGATCGTAAAACATGCAGGTGTCAGAGGCATGGTCGCAGGGCAGGCTTCTGATATCGACTCAGAACATAAGCAATGCTCCAACGAAATGCTGGAATACATTCATATCAATAAAACCGGCGCCTTGATCGTTGCTGCCATCCGCGCAGGGCTTTATCTGGGCGGCGCTTCCGAAGAAATGATGAAAGATTTGACTTGCTATGCAGAAAATCTGGGTTTAGCCTACCAGATTGCCGACGACATTTTAGATATCAAAGGCTGCGTAGAAGAATTGGGCAAGAATACAGGCGTAGACGCCATTTGTGAAAAAATCACTTATGTGGGTCTGAATGGAATGGAAGCTTCTGAAAAGCGCTTAGCAGAACTGACGCAGCAGGCGGTTTCTTCCATCGAAAAATATTACGACAATGCTGAGTTTTTCAGAGATTTGGTGCTAAGACTGGCCAGTCGTACAAACTAAAGATAAAACGGAGAATTTGCATGAATAAGAAACTGGAAGAATATCATTTTCCGGACGATCTGAAAGAAATGCGTGAAGATGAATTAGGACTTCTGTCCTATGCCATCAGAGATTTTTTAATTGAAAAAGTATCTAAAACTGGGGGGCATTTAGCCTCCAATCTTGGCGTGGTGGAACTTTCGATTGCATTGCATAAAGTCTTTGACAGTCCCAAAGATAAAATCGTTTGGGATGTGGGGCATCAGTCCTACGTGCACAAAATTTTGACCGGCAGAGCCGACGCTTTTGACACATTGCGGCAGATGGGTGGCATCAGTGGATTTCCCAAAATAAAAGAAAGTGTCCACGATATCTACGAAACCGGTCATTCCAGCACATCGATTTCGGCTGCTGCAGGAATGGCTGCCGCTCGCGATTTGAAAGGAGAATCTCATGAGGTCATTGCCGTCATCGGAGACGGTTCTTTGACCGGCGGCATGGCGTACGAAGCACTGAACAATGTCGGTGCGTCTAAATCCAAGATGATCGTTATCCTCAATGATAACGGCATGTCTATCTCCAGAAATATCGGCGGTGTTTCGCAGCATCTTTCTAAGCTGCGGACTTCAAACAGCTATTTAAATGCAAAGAAAGCCATTAAAAAAGCACTGCGCAGTATTCCCGTAGTCGGGCAGGATATCAGTACCAATCTTGCGCATGCAAAAGACCGAATAAAATATGCATTGCTATCTGGCGGCGTCATCTTTGAAGAATTGGGATTTACTTATCTGGGACCTGTGGATGGACACAATCTTTCGGAACTGCTGGAAGTACTGAAAATTGCCGGACAGATTCACGGTCCGGTTTTTATACACGTGATGACCAAAAAAGGGAAAGGCTATCGAACCGCAGAGCTGAACCCCAACAAATTTCATGGAATCGGTCCTTTTGATCGGGAAACCGGCGCATTGCGAAAGGCTGCAGGCGTGACTTATTCCGATGTATTTGGAAATACGCTGGTATCTCTTGCCGAAGAGAATGACGACATTGTTGCCATCTCTGCCGCCATGTGTGATGCAACAGGGCTTGGACCTTTTGCCAAACGGTATCCGTATCGCTTTTTCGATGTAGGCATTGCAGAAGCCCACGGCGTAACCTTTGCGGCAGGACTTGCCAGAGCAGGCATGAAGCCTGTGGCTGCCATCTATTCATCATTTTTGCAGCGAGCATATGACCAAATCATCGAAGACGTCTGTCTGCAAAATCTGCCTGTCGTCTTTGCCATTGATAGAGCAGGCATTGTAGGCGCCGATGGAGAAACCCACCACGGCGTGTTTGACTTGTCGTATTTGCGTACTATGCCAAATATGACCGTGCTAACCCCCAAAGACGGAATCCAGTTAAGTGCCATGCTGTGCTATGCGCTGTCACTTGGCACCCCTGTGGCAATCCGTTATCCTAGAAGCGAATGCAGCTTTGATACCGAAAAAATGGCGCCTTATGACGGTCAAAACTGTCGAAAAGCAGACGGCAGAGACGTTGATATCTGGGCAGTCGGAAAGATGGCTGCTACTGCAGAAAAAGTGAAAGCAGCGCTTGCACGAAGGGGAATTGAAGCAGGGATTGTAGAAGTTTCCTGTGTCAAGCCCCTGGATGTGTCTTGTCTAGAAAAGAATCGAACCATTGTAACCATAGAAGATAATCTGCTCGCCGGTGGTTTCGGCGAAGGTTTTCGGGCCCAATCAGGCTGCAGCGATGTGCTCAGTTTTGGCTGGCCAGATCAGTTTATAGAGCATGGAAGCTGCGAAGACTTATATCGAAAGTACGGTTTAGACGCAGATTCCATCACAGAAAGGATTTGTGAATATCTTGAAAGAAAGGCTTGATACTTTACTCGTTAAAAAAGGCTATTATCAGTCGCGTGAACGGGCGAAAGCTGCTATCATGGCAGGCATCGTCTTTGTAGACGGACTGCGCAGTGATAAAGCAGGCACCCAGGTCAGTGAAGATGCAGAGATTTTCGTCAAGGAAAATCTCTGTCCTTATGTCAGTCGGGGCGGTCTAAAGCTGGAGAAATCCATGCAAGCATTTGATTTGCATCTATCGGATACCGTTTGCATGGATATCGGCGCGTCTACCGGCGGATTCACAGATTGTATGCTGCAAAACGGCGCGTCGAAAGTCTATGCCATTGACGTAGGGTATGGGCAGTTAGACTGGAAACTGCGCAATGATGATCGGGTCGTTAACATGGAAAAATGCAACGTCCGATATCTGGACCCTGCGCTGATTGCAGAACCCATTGACTTTATCAGCATCGACGTCTCTTTTATTTCTCTGAAACTGATTTTTCCAGTTGCAGCTTCGGTATTAGCCAAAGACGGAGAGATCGTCTGTCTGGTGAAACCCCAGTTTGAGGCAGGCAGAGAACAAGTGGGGAAAAAGGGTATCGTCAGAGACAAACAAGTACATCAGGAAGTCATCGAACATGTGATTTCTTATGCTGAGGAAAATGGACTTTATGCCCATGGATTGACGTTTTCTCCCGTTACCGGTGCAAAAGGTAACATAGAATATCTTTTACATCTTTCCAAATACCAAAATATGTGTTATAATGTATCATGTATACAAGAAGTGGTTGAAAACTCTCACAAAGAGTTAGAATAAACACGTATATTTTTTAAGAAAACAAGGAGACCGAGAGACAATGAAATTATCAAACAAAGTGGAAGCTATGCAGTTTTCGCCAATCAGAAAGTTCAATCCGATCGCACAAAAGGCTAAGGATGCAGGTAAAAAGGTTTACCACCTGAACATCGGCCAGCCGGACGTAGAAACACCGGCATGTTTTATGGATGCAATCAGAGCGTATGAGAATAAAGTCATCGCTTACGCAGAATCCGGCGGCATTACCGAACTGCAGGACGCTGTATCCGATTATTTCAAGACTTACGGCATGGAAATCGGCAGAAGCGATATGATCGTCACCACTGGCGGATCTGAGGCTTTAACCATGACCTTCCTGGCACTGCTCAATGAAGGAGACGAAGTACTTATCGCAGAACCGTTCTATACCAATTATCATACATTTGCAACTTCTGCAGGTGGTAAAGTTGTTCCGATCACCACAAAAGCGGAAGAAGGCTATCACTATGCGAAGAGAGAGCAGATTGAACCGCTGATCACTGAAAAGACTAAGGCGATCTGCTGCATCAACCCGGGTAACCCGACCGGTACTGTACTTACCAAAGAAGAAATGCAGTTAATCGGCGAAATCGCAAAGGAACATGACCTGTGGATTATCGCTGACGAAGTATACAGAGAATTCGCTTATGACGGAAGAGAAGCCGTTTCCTTCGGTCAGGTAAAAGACGTAGAAGACAGAGTCATCATCATCGATTCCGTTTCTAAGAGATTCTCCGCCTGCGGTGCAAGAATCGGTCTGCTGGTTTCCAAGAATCAGGAATTTATGCAGAGCGTGATGAAGATTGCCCAGGGCAGACTTTGTGTTTCTACCGTTGACCAGGTTGGCGCTGCTGCACTGTTTAAACTGCCTGCTTCTTATTATGATGAAGTAAAAGCAGAATACTGCGGCAGAAGAGATGTTGTATATGAAGAACTGATGAAAATTCCTGGCGTTGTTTGTCAGAAGCCTGGCGGTGCATTTTACATGACTGCAAAACTGCCGGTTGACAGCGTGGAAGATTTCCTGATGTTCCTTTTGACAGAATTTGAAGATAACGGTGAAACCGTCATGTTTGCACCTGCTGAAGGATTCTATGCTACACCGGGTCTTGGAAAAGACGAAATGCGTATTGCGTATGTTTTGAATCAGGCTGACATGAGAAGAGGCGTAGAACTGATCAGACTGGGGATCGAAGCATATAACAAGAGATAAACAGCCAAATTCACTTTGGATTTACAAGGGCACGGGCAAAAATTCCGTGCCTTTTTCATGCGCTTATTTAGAAAGTGGTGATATAAAAATGATAGAAGTAGTAAAAATCTGTGACAAACCGGAATGGAAAGCCCAGGCTGCCGCGTGGTTTTCTAATCAATGGGATGTGCCGATGGCAGGGAAACGCGAATGTATGAAAGGCTGTGCTGCCGGATTTAAGTCCTGCGTGACAAGAAATGATGATTGTATTACCGTACTTTTTTTGGTATAATAAAATATTAT
>CANBFZ010000166.1 GCA_947367725.1 uncultured Eubacterium sp. | reverse complement strand
GCAAGATTCTGGTAAAACTCCTTTTCATTGCTGTCGGGGTCCAACTTTTCCTGCAGCTTTCCGATTCTATAACGAATGGTATTTTTGTGGCAGTATAGCCGTTCTGCCGTCTTTATTGTATCACCTTTTGCCAAAATATATTCCACCGCCGTGTGAAGAAGCTCTCTGTCACCGCCGTCCTCTTCAAAAATCGGCGCCAAATACTCTTGCATATACGTTTCCATGGCGCCGGTATGCATCGTCGGAACGATTAACTTATATATACCCGATGCGTCATAATATTTAACACGCTTTTTTTCAATTTCTGCCAGTTTTTCCATCCAATATGCCTGCCGTACCGCTTTTGCAAGGGCTCTGCCTGATGTAACTGCACTGCTTACCCCCATGGTCAAGCGCTTTTCCATCAGTCCATAAGCAATGCGCACATCATCAAACTGCGCCTGAAACTTAGAAGAATGCACCGCATCCTGAGACAATATCACGAAAAAACGATCCTCCAATTTTCCCACAAAGGTTTTGCTGGACAACTTCCGATCTGGATGCCCGCGCTTGATACAATCCGAAACCTGCTCCTTTGTCATACCCTCCGCTTTCATGCAGATCACTGCCATAACAGGTCGAAGCAGCCCATTGATTTTTTCCTGCGCTTTTTCCGCCTCTTCTTCTGAAAATTCTCTTGTCAGCATTTCATGAAACAATGTTTCTGTGTGCAGAACAATATCATCCCGCTCTACAAGCTCTTTTACGCCAAACAAGATAATTTCAAAAAACTCGTCATGCCCGAATTTTAAAATGGGAAACTCTTTTTCATTGGCGTAATCCAATGCCTCTTTCGGCAGTTCTTTAAAAAATACTGGCTTATAGGCCAGTGCCTGCACATTTTGTGAAATCAGCTTTTTAATCGCGACCAATACCATTGCCGGGTCATCTTTCGCAAACAGTAAACTGGATAGTACCAAGCTATTGCCAAAAAAACTTTTCTGTCTGTATGCTTCTCCCTCCCGCATAAACTCAAAATCAAGAATTTCTGTCTCGGTAATGGTCCTCGATAAGCCTTTTTCTCCAGCAACAATTGTAAAATTCTGCAGAACATCTAAATCCAGTGCATCTTTGATTGTAACAGCCATAGGGAATTCCTCTTCCTGCGTTTTACGCCTCAAACAGTACCGTAGATAAATAACGCTCGCCTGAATCAGGTAAAATCACTGCAATATTTTTTCCCTGATTCTCCGGTCTTTGGGAAAGGTGCACCGCTGCCCACAGCGCTGCCCCTGCCGTAATACCAGCGAGATAGCCCTCTTCTCTTGCAAGACTTCTGGAAAGCGCATAAGCATCTTCCTCAAGCACTGGGATAATTTCGTCAATGACGTTTCTATCCAGTACTTCCGGCACAAAGTTAGGGCCGATTCCCTGCAGATTGTGCGCACCCGTCCTTCCTTCAGAAAGCAGCGGCGAGTGCTTCGGCTCCACTGCCACAATTTTTATGGCAGGGTTTTGGGATTTAAGAAATGTTCCGCAACCAGTAATGGTGCCGCCAGTTCCAACGCCTGCAACAAAAATGTCTATTTTTCCGTCTAAATCTGCCCAAATTTCTGGTCCGGTGGTTTCCATGTGCGCTTTCGCATTGGCAGGATTGACAAATTGCCCTGCAATCATACTGCCTGGAATATCTCGATGCAGTTCTTCTGCTTTCTGCACTGCGCCCTGCATGCCTTTCGACCCTTCTGTCAAAACCACTTCGGCTCCATATGCCGCCAGCAGTTCCCTGCGTTCCAAACTCATGGTTTCTGGCAAAACGAAAATAGCGCGATAGCCTTTTGCTGCTGCAATAGCGGCAAGACCAATCCCAGTATTACCGCTAGTCGGCTCAATAATGGTACCGCCAGGTGGAAGCAAGCCTTTTTCCTCTGCATCAAAAATCATTGATATGGCCGCCCGATCCTTGATACTGCCGGCAGGATTAAAGCCTTCCAGCTTACCATAAAGCGCCGCACCTGCCTGCCAGCGCGTTTCAATTTTGTGAAGCCGCATCAGCGGCGTTTTGCCAATTGTTTCCGTAATTGTATTATAAATCATTCTTTTCACCTCGTATCATTTCTAATATGATGATGGAAATGCAAAGATACGCTGTACCAAGACTCCATCCACCGATGATATCGGTTGGAAAGTGTACACCCACATAAACCCGACTGCATCCGATAGCGCCAATGAGCACGATGAGAAAAACAGTGAACAGGTTTGCGATATTCCGATTCGGGCAGTATCTTCTGATTAAATAAATCAGAATGCCAAAACAAACAATGCCGTTCATAGAATGTCCGCTGGGAAAGGAATAGCCGCCCTGTTCAATGATGCGCACCGCCAATTCCGGTCTGGGACGCTGAAAAAAACTTTTCACCAGCTTATAAACCACTGTGGAAGACAGCGAAATCACCGCAAAAGGCACCCCAATGTCCTTTCGGGTGTTCTTGATCAGAAGAAGGAAACATCCAAGAAGACCTACTGTCTGCCAATTCCCTAGATACGTAATTGGAATGATGATATGATTTCTAAAAGGTGTTCTCTGTGCGTAGACCCACACTCTGATATTCGTATCAAACGCCAGCGCTGAGTGCGTAGAAATTTGATAGGCAATATAGGCGAAGCACAGTAATGCTCCGCCTATCACGAATACTCTGACATATGTCCTATGTTTTTTGTCCATCTGTCTTTCCTCTTCTCCCATATTTCCCTTTATCTTTTGCAAATCCAGTGCATCTTTACCTTATTTGAACTTGACTGCAGTCCCATAGGCGATGACTTCTGCTGCGCCCTGCATAATAGCTGAAGACGCAAATTTGACATTGATTACTGCATCTGCACCAAGGCTTTCCGCCTCATCTACCATTCTCTTAGTTGCAATCTGTCTGGCTTCCTGCAGCATTTCGGTATAGCCTTTCAGCTCACCACCGACTAATGTCTTAAAGCCTGCACCGATATCCTTGCCCAGGTTCTTGGACTGTACTACATTGCCTTTTACCATGCCCAGCACATCAAACTCCTGTCCTGGAATATGGTCAATATTAATTAGTTTCATTGGAAATTCCTCCTCATCTCTTTTCTTTTTCATTTCTTATTATACTCTTTTTCTGTAGATATTTCCATAGGTTTTATGGTATGATAGAAAAAATGAAAGAAATTTCCGACGCAGGAGGTAACCATTTGAAATTACTGAGAAATATACCAAAAGGCTATCAGTTATTTCGTTCTGTTAGCGTATTTAATCCTTATTTAAGTAAAATCGAAGCAGCAAAAAAAGAAGGCGACATAGAAAAGGAAAAAGCCGTCATCGGGGAAGGGGTGGCGCTTTGGATTCAGCGTCTTGAAGAACTTTTCGATATCACCTTTCACATAGAAGGACAGGAACATATTCCTGACACTGGCGCCTGCGTGTTTATTGCCAATCACCAGGGATACGCGGATATTATCGCTATTTTAAAAATGATGGAAGGCAGACAAGTGGGCTTTATCGCCAAGGACAGCCTGGAAAAAGTGCCTTACTTCGGCAAATGGATCAAAGCAATTCGCGGTGTATTTATCAAACGAGGCGACGCCAGAGAAGCGCTGAAATCCATCCAAGCTGGTGTACAAACCTTGAAAGACGGTTTTTCGCTGGTGATTTTCCCGGAGGGCACCCGAAGTCAGTCCACAGAGATGAACGCCTTTAAACCGGGCAGCTTTAAGCTGGCAACGAAGGCAAAAGTGCCCGTCGTTCCAGTTGCAATCAACGGCACGCGTCACCTGTTTGAAGACCGGGGCGTCATCACAAACGGCGCAGTCATTGACGTGAAAATTCTGCCTGCCATCGATACGGCTTCCATGGATAGACACAGTCTGGCGAATATTAGCGGCGAAGTGGAGGATACTATTAGAAAAGCCCTACGTGAGTTAGTGGAAAAAGAAAAAGACAGAATGCAAAAGGAGTAACAAAGTATGGTAAGTTTAACAAAAGATAATTTCCAGAAAGAAGTACTGGAATCCGATCTCCCTGTTCTCGTTGATTTTTGGGCGCCATGGTGTGGTCACTGTGTCAATCTAATGCCAATTATCGAAGAACTGGATGAAGAAGCCGCAGGCAAATTTAAAGTCTGCAAACTGAACATTGATGAAGAGCAGGCACTCGCTGTGCAGTATGGCGTTATGACCATTCCCACCTGCATAAAATTTGAAAAAGGCGAAGTCGCCGCAAAGACAGTAGGTGCACTGCCAAAGGCAGCGCTTTTGTCACAACTAGGACTATAAATAGGATCAGATACAAAAAGGAAAAAGGCTGTCCACTGAAAACAGGGGCAGCCTTTTCCGTCTCATGATAGCCCGTTGAAAACTTATCCACATGCTTGTCCATATATGTGCATAACTTTTCGCGGATTTTTCCTCTTACAAACTGGCTATCTGGACAAACTTATCCACATATTCCACATAGTTATCCTAACTTTCACTTAGCCTACCAGGGTTCCAAACTGATAAAGCGGAAACAGACTCCACCAATGCGTAAAAGTAAGTCCCATTGCATACAACAGTGGTGGGATTACTAGAAGCAGCCCGCCAAGACACATGGCAATCCATTCATTTTTTAGCTTGTTGGATAGAAAAAGTACGGCTGCAGCAAGAATCATCATTACAAAACACCGCATCCATAAAACCAAACTAAGCCATACAATCAATGGAAGATTCAGATCCAGCGTCCGATACGGCGCCAGATTTTGCATGGAAGCACCCAATTCATGGATAGGGCAGTGCATCAGTACTTGTATGAGATTACTTGCAAAAATGACCAGCAGCATAAGCAGTACCGCAGATAACGTAATCCCGATTTTGGCGTTTTGTATTCTGCGCCGTCCTTTTGCCGTAGCAGCCAGCAAATTCCAGGCGCCAACCTGATATTCCATGGCAAATACACCACTGCCTGCCAAGAGGATGCAGAGCGCAATGAAAATATAGTCGCTGAGGGCGTCGGTCGTACTGTCTGCAGAAAACCCCAGAAACAAAAGATAACCGGTATCATAAACAAACCGTCTGCTTTGATCTGGCACACTGTTTTTTACCGCGGCTGCATCCTTTGTGCTGCCATCGGCGTCGTCTTGGGCAGAGATTCCTTCCATAATCCAGTCATATTGCCCTT
>CANBFZ010000165.1 GCA_947367725.1 uncultured Eubacterium sp. | reverse complement strand
CTGATCATACATTTTTCCTCTGCCAGAATGGCAGACGCCATCAGCGGAAGCACCGCATTTTTTGCACCGCTGATTACAACCTCTCCATTTAATGGCTCGCTCTTTTGAACTAAAAATTTCGCCACACCAGTCCTCCAAAAATTGTGATTCACAAATTACTTCATCAGACATGCACAAAATACTGTCTGCTGAAAGCCTCTTAATAGTATACTAATGATTCCCCTTTTTTTCAACTAAAGATGAAAAAAAATCTGCCGAAGCAGACTTTTTCTGAAAATAAATTTACATTTTCTTCATTTCTTCAATGCAGTCAACACATACAGTCTTCCCGTGAATCAATCTTACATCGCCCATTTCTCCGCAGAAAATGCAGGAAGGTTCATATTTTTTTAATAAGATGTACTGACCGTCTACAAAAATTTCCAAAGAATCTTCAGTCTTGATATTCAAGTTTCTTCTCAGTTCCACCGGAATTACGACTCTTCCTAAAGCGTCTACTGGTCTTACAATCCCTGTTGCTTTCATAAAAAACTCCTTTCAGCTTCTCGCGATTACTTACTTTTTTTCTTATTTCCGCTCTCCTGCTCGCTCTCTTTTTTAAAAATCGCGACTAGAGAGCCTAAAGCCTTGACAATATTGGACACAGCTCCAACCAGATTCTGCTGTCCTTTCACAGCCTGAGAAATATCGGAAACGGCGGACTGCACATCACCAATCATCTCATCCATCTGTTCGGCTTTCTCCGCTGCAATGCCGGAAATTACCGAGGCGTCTTTCAGGATTTTATTGGTTTCCTTCACTGTCTTCACCAGATTTCTTGCAATCATAATGAAATACACGACCAGCACAAGCAAAGCCGCAAACAAAAGGTAAACCAGCGTAGCCTTCAGATCAATTGTAACCATATTGAACCTCCTTATCCTGACTATGGATTATTATACAGTTTCTACCATAAAATAGCAACCCATTTATTACATTTTCTCATAAATTTTTAGAATTTCTTCGGAATAGGCACCATCATTCTCATGCACAAAGAGTGGATCCAGCATACGTAATTCTGGATTCCCATGTTTCACACAGTGTACCAGCAGTAAATTCGGTCGTTCAAACGGCTTTCCACTGACAAACCGCATTTCCTTTGGTTCCAGTCCATGATTCCTACAGCTGACACAGATATCCGCCAGCCTGGCAGGACGATGCACCATGTAAAAATCGCCTTTGTCCTTTAAAAGTGCTGACGCAGTTTTTATGAAATCGTCAAGGGAAGCTTTTATCTCATGACGCGCAATAGCCTTTTCCAGATTGGCGCTCTCTAAACCACCGTGAAACGGCGTATAAGGCGGATTGGTCGTCACGATATCAAAGGTGCCGCGCAGAGAAAGGGGATAGGCTTTCACATTGCAGTGAAAAAAATGCAAACGTGCCGTAAGCCCGTTGTGCTGCCGGTTCTTTTCTGCCAACTGCCAGGCATTTTCCTGCACTTCTATACCTGCAATATATTCAGCCCGCGTCTTATGACTAAGAATCAGCGGTACAATGCCTGTCCCTGTTCCCAAATCCATAATCCTACACGCTTCTTTTTTCTTTGCCGCACCACCAGCCGCAAAATCTGCAAGCAGCACCGCATCTACGCCATAACAAAACGCGGATGGCTGCTGAAAAATCTCCAGTGTGCCGAAACCGGTCTCATCCAACCGAAGTTCCATCACTTACTACTCCTTAATTAATGCTTTCAGCTCGTCGATATACTCTGCGTCAACTTCCTCTAAAATGTTATTGTTCTGTACACCGCCGTGCTTTTTGTGGCCCAGTCGTTTAATTTCATCTTTTTTATAAGTGAATATCTCTGTACCCAGTTTTTCTGCGCCGTCATCATCCTTCTCTCCGGTATACAATCTGACCTTTACTTTACTTTCTAAAATATTGGTTTCCACAACTTTTCCCATACCGTCACGCGTCTTAACTTTTTCGCCGTTGTCAGGAAGCCCTTTACGCAGTTCCATATATACATCGTTTTCATATTTCAGACAACACATGAGACGACCGCAGATGCCAGAAATCTTTGTAGGATTCAGCGACAGATTCTGCACTTTCGCCATTTTGATGGAGACCGGCTCAAAATCAGACAGCCAGCTGCTACAGCAAAGGCTCTTACCGCAGGAACCGATGCCGCCAAGCATTTTCGCTTCATCTCTGACGCCAATCTGCCGCAGTTCAATACGCATCTTGAATACACCTGCCAAATCTTTGACCAGTTCTCTAAAATCCACTCTTCCGTCTGCTGTAAAATAGAAAATAATTTTATTATTATCAAAGGTATATTCTACATCAATCAGCTTCATCTCCAAATTGTGCTTTTCAATTTTCTCTTGACAGAGCTTCAGTGCTCTGGCCTTTTTCTTCTCGTTTTCTTCGTGGCGCCGGATATCTTCTGCGCCAGCGATTCTAACGATTTTCTTCAGAGGCTGTACAATTTCCTCGTCGCGCATTTCTGTGATATCCATGGTCACCGTACCGAACTCCAGTCCTCTGGCAGTCTCCACAATGACAGAATCTCCAGACACGACTGCAAGTCCCGCAGGGTCAAAATAATATACTTTGCCGGCATTCTTAAATCTTACTCCAGCTACTTTTATCATATTGTTATCCTCCAAGTTTTAAAATCAGATTCCTGACAGCATATTTATAGTTCACATTTGCAAGGAGATCTCGCCTAGCTTCTTCAATATACTTGATATTGGAAATCAGCCGTTCTCTACGGACAGCCTGCGTGCCCTCTCCAGTCAAATACTTTCGATAGAGACGTTCCATGCCGTCAAGAAGCAAAAATGCATCCTTCCTGTCCTTGACGATTTTACCAAGCTGCTCTTTCATATCACAGAAATAGGCGCCGTCAATCAGCATCTGCATCATCATTTCAGCCCCGGAGAGATGCAGCGTTTCCTTACCACTTTCGTAATTTCCCAAACGATAAATGATACATCTGGATGTAATGGTCTGCAAAAGATTCTCTGTATTTTCCGATAAAAGAATGAGCACTGTACCGCGATTGGGTTCTTCCAGTGTCTTCAGCAGACGGTTCTGCGCTCTCACTGTCATCGTATCTGCATCCTCAATCACAGCAATGTTGCGCATGCCGCCAGTAGGTTTATTCTTTAATTTTTCCTGCAATGCTGAAATTGCCGCATCCTTCAGTGAAAGATCATCCGCTTTCACGGTGTACAAATCCTCATAATTATCATGGTCAATCTTTCTGCAAATTACACACCTATCACAGCCAAATCCAGGCTCTTCTTCACACAAAATCGCCTTTATAAAGTCTTTCGCAAACTGCGCTTTATCAATACAGCTATCTCCTTCAATAATATAGGCATGAGAAACATTGCCGTATATAATCGCTCTGCTGATTCTGTCTGTCAGTTTACGAAACGCCGTATACGCTTTTAATGACATACTATTCGCCCCTCAAAATTCGGTCAATCTGGGTATAGATCTCATCTCGAATTTCTTCTTTCTGCATACCCGCATCAATTTCCACAAACCGACCTGAATAAATTTTGGCAATCTCCTGATAGCCAGCATAGACCTTATCATGGAATTCCAGTTTTTCCTGTTCCAGTCGGTCTCTGTTCTCTTCGCAAATTCGGGACTTTCCAATCTCCGGTGAAAGCTCCAGTAAAAAAGTCACATCGGGCATACACCCTGAAATTGCAAGTTCATTGATGATTCTTACCACATCTCCCAGATTTCTTCCATACCCCTGATACGCAATGCTAGAGTCGATGAATCGGTCACAAACCACGATTGTTCCCGCTTCTAAGGCCGGTTTTATCCGTTCCTGCACATGCTGCGCTCTTGCCGCTGCATAAAGAAGGGTTTCGGTCATATCACACATCTCCTGATTTTCTTTATCAAGAATAATACTGCGAAGCTTTTCCCCAATTGCAGTCCCACCAGGCTCCCTAGTAAATATACACGGCAAATTCTTATCAGCAAAATATGTTTTCAAATATTCTATCTGTGTCGACTTTCCCGAACCATCCGGTCCTTCCAGTGTAATAAAAAGTCCTCGTTTCATGCTCTACTCCTAGTGCTTCTTGACTGCATCATCCACCATTTTCATAAATAGCAATGCAATCCCATAAGCAAGCGGACAGCAAAGCAGAATACAGAATATCACTTTTAATAGAATCATAATCCGTCCTCCTTTCTGTTCGCCTAAATATACATAAGTAAGTATATCACAAAATCTGGTTAAGATAAACCCTTTCCTCATCAATCGTCTCAGCAAACGTAAAAAAGCAAAAGCAGTAAAATAATGTTCTTACAAAAAAACAACCAAAAAAGGTCAAAACACCCTGCTAGAAGAGAGGATATCATATATCATCAAACTCTATGTAATCCACTAAATCAGTATAATCCTATGGAGGTATCGAGATGATAGAACTACAACAGTTAAACAAAATAGAGCTAGGTGCTCGCATTCGCAGCAGCAGAGAAAATATGCATCTAAGCCAGGAAACACTGGCAGGCTATCTTTGTATTACACCAAAATTTCTCAGAGAGATTGAAAATGGCAACAAAGGCCTCTCTTTAAAAAATTTTACGCTGCTGATGCAGATTCTCAATGTTTCTTCTGATTATCTCCTGCTTGGACACACATCTGAACATACTGCACAGCAGCAGCGCCGCCTCGTCTGTGAAATCCGATACTTCGTAGAATCTCCTGCCTCCATCTAAGATCTCTGCTTTGCAGCAAACCCCTAACATACTTCCAACATACTTCTTTTCCCCACACCAAAGCAATCACCGCTGCGCGTGTGTTTCCGTGTATTCAAATGCCTCATTTCAGACGTGTCTTTCATTTCTTTCAGACACAAAAAAACAAGCTACTTTGTAACTTACTCTACTTTCCCAGGCAACGCATCCGGCTTCGCCTCCTGCTCCTTCGTTCGGAAACCTACATTCGGTTTCCTCTCTTCGCTGTCGCATTTTGCACTGCAGCTAAAGCTGCGCAAAATCCGCACCTTCCCGCCTTGGCGGCAATCCACCTGAAAAGTACTTCACAACCTAAAAAGGAAAAGACAGTCACATGACTGTCTTTTCCTTTTAAACCGGCAACGTCCTACTTTCCCAGGCAGCTTCCCGCCAAGTATCATCAGCGCTTGAGAGCTTAACTACTGTGTTC
>CANBFZ010000164.1 GCA_947367725.1 uncultured Eubacterium sp. | reverse complement strand
CCCTGTATATGCATGGATGGGGTGGATTTGCTTGTTAAATCCGACTGAAAAAACATTTCATGAGCTAAAATCATATATACAAGAAGCATATGAATACGCAAAAGAAAAATATGCTAAGAAAAAAATATAATTTCTTCTTGCAGACTTTATAAAAATAGAAGAGAAACGGCATAACACCCCGGCGATATCGCCGGGGTGTTATATTTAAAGTTTGGATTTCAGCTGCTCTCTATAATCTGCCAGATTTTTCTCAAGCAGCGCAGGAGTGTCCAGTCCGTAAGGACACCGCTCTTTGCACTGTCCGCAGTGAAGACATGCTGTAATTTGTTCCATATCCTTTTGATGCGCCGCATCCATATAGATATCAGTCGGCGCTCTGCGAATCATGAGAGACATGCGGGCACAGTCGTTAATTTTAATCCCTGCAGGGCAAGGCATGCAGTAGCCACAGCCGCGGCAGAAATCTCCGGCAAGCTCTGCTCGTTCCTTTGCAATAAACGCTTTTGCTGCGGCATCCAGCTGTGGCAGATTCTTTGCACAGTCCAGAAACTGCTGCAGTTCTTCTTGTTTTTGGACGCCCCAGATTGGCAGTACGTTGTCATACTGGGCGCAGAATGCGTAAGCGATAGCAGCGCGTGTAATTAGACCGCCGCCCATGGCTTTCATGGCAATAAAGCCTATATCCGCTTCTGCACATTTTTTGACCAGTTCGATTTCGGAATCGCTGGCAAGATAGCTGAAAGGAAACTGCAGCGTTTCGTAAAGTCCGGATTCGATGGCTTCCTGCGCAACTTGCAGCCTATGGTTGGTGATACCGATGTGGCGTACTTTTCCCTGGGCTTTTGCCTCCAGCATTGCTTCATAAAGTCCAGTGCCGTCGCCTGGCTTTGGACAAAAGGCAGGATTGTGGAATTGGTATAGATCCAGATAATCCGTTTTCAGGTTAGTAAGGGTTGTTTCCAGCTGGGTCCAGAATTCCTCTGTGTTGCTGCACATGGTTTTGCTGGCGATAAAGACTTTCCCGCGCAGCCCTCGCTTATCGAAGGTTTCGCCCAGTTTGGATTCACTGTCCGTATAAAATCTGGCAGTATCAAAAAACGTGATGCCTGCCTCATAGGCTTTCATAATCAGCGCATCCGCTTCTTCATAGGAAATCCGCTGAATCGGCAGCGCGCCGAAGCCGTTTTTGTTTGTGATGATTTCAGTTTTTCCAAGTCTGACCTTCGTCATAGTATTGCACCTCTATTCTTATATGAAATATGATGTGTAGCAAGAAAAATGACACTTTATCTCGTATTTTATGATGAAAGTGTCATTTTGCATGTTTGAATTTGTCATTTTGACACAATCTTTGGTGTTAGAGACCATTGTGTCAAAACTGGCATTACCGACCTTCCGTTTAGTTTTTCAGACTCTGCAGCGGTGCTGGAATTCTGCCGCCGCGATGAATCATTTTGGCAGGGGACTGGCTGCGCAGCGGCATGACTGGACCGTAGCCGAGCAGGCCGCCGAAGTCAAGTTCTTCTCCTTCTTTTAAACCGATGGCAGGGATGACTCTGACTGCGGTGGTTTTGGAATTGACCATACCGATGGCAGCTTCGTCTGCGATGATGGCAGCGATGACTTCGCTGGTGGTGTCGCCTGGGATGACAATCATGTCAAGGCCGACAGAACATACGGCAGTCATAGCCTCCAGTTTTTCGATGGAAAGCACGCCGTTTCTGGCGGCAGCAATCATGCCTGCGTCTTCACTGACCGGAATAAATGCGCCAGAAAGTCCGCCTACGCTGGAAGATGCCATAACGCCGCCTTTTTTTACTGCGTCATTGAGCATGGCAAGGGCGGCGGTCGTGCCGTGGGCGCCGCACTGTTCCAGACCGATTTCTTCTAAGATATGGGCAACGGAATCGCCTACTGCCGGTGTCGGCGCTAAAGATAAATCGACGATGCCGAAAGGAACCCCCAGAGAGTCGGCAGCTTCCATGCCGACCAGCTGTCCCATACGGGTAATCTTAAAGGCTGTTTTTTTGATGGCTTCTGCAACCACGTTGAGCGGCGCATCATCCGGCATTTTGGATAAGACGGAGCGTACAACGCCTGGACCGGAAACACCTACACTGAGCACACAATCTGCTTCGCCCACACCGTGGAAAGCGCCGGCCATAAATGGATTGTCTTCTACCGCATTGCAGAAAACCACCAGCTTCGCTGCGCCGATGCATTGTCTGTCCTTTGTCAGTTCGGATGCCTTTCTGACTTTTTCTCCCATGAGTCTGACCGCGTCCATGTTGATACCGGCTTTGGTGGAACCCACGTTCACCGACGAGCAAACCAGCTCTGTTTCAGCAAGGGCACGGGGAATGGCTTCAATTAATTCTCTGTCACCGGCACTGAATCCTTTCTGTACCAGTGCGGAAAAACCGCCGATAAAGTTCACGCCGACTTCGTGGGCCGCCTTATCCAGTGTTTTGGCATATTTGACCGGATCACCGCCGGAAACGCCAACCAGCATGGAAATCGGTGTGACGGAAATTCGCTTATTTACGATGGGAATGCCGTATTTCTTTTCAATTCCTTCGCCGGTTTTGACAAGATCTTTGGCGAGGCGGGTGATTTTCTCATATACTTTTTCACAGGATTTGTCGATGTCTGCGTCCGCGCAGTCGATGAGAGAAATTCCCATGGTGATGGTTCTGATATCTAAGTTTTCTTCTTGAATCATGGTGATGGTTTCCATGATATCGCTCATATTCAGCATGTTACTCGATCTCTCCTTCCATTAAATTCTGTGCATGGAATTAAAGATATTCTCGTGCATCACATGCACCTGCATGGCAGGAACGGTTTCTGCGATGGACTTCTGCAGTTCATCAATCGGCAGAGTTGCGGAAGTAATATCAATAATCATAACCATACAGAAAAAACTGTCCAGAACCGACTGGGTTACTTCGATCACATTTGCATTGGCGTCTGCACATGCAGTGGAAACCTTGGCAAGAATTCCGACCATGTCTTTTCCGATGACTGTAACTACAGCTTTTGATGTTTCTTTCATTGTGAATCTCCTTTTATTATGCTGATTGCAAATTGCTGGTCGCAAAGTGCGTCATTTACTCTATAGCGTATCTGCAGCAGCGGATATTTCTCCTGGAAATATGTTTTGTTGCAGCTGCGATGACCTATCATATTTGAAAAACTTTTTCCGTTTGCGTAAAAGTCCACTTTTACAGACTTTCCCTTTGGAAAATTTGCGCTTTGCAGCTGTGCTTTCAGCGCTTCTTTTGCCAGTTCGCTTTCTACCAGCTGGCGGAAAGCAGGGTGATATGTTTGTCCGAAGGTACCGCCTTCGGAATTAATGAGATCAGTGCTTTTCAGTCCCACGCGGATGATATTGATGCCTGCGCGGGTGAGAATTTTGTACATTTCTTTGGTGCGAAGCACCGCTTCTTCCTGGGGCAGCGGGAGGTACTGCCCGCTGCGATACTGCTCGTAAAGGGCAGTGTCTGCAATAATTACCGTAGGATAGAGGCGGGCAATAGCAGGTCCGATTTTGACGGTTTCTTCTGCTGAATAGATGCAGGAAGCCAGAGAATCCCCGGGCAGCCCAATCATAAGCTGAATGCCCAGTTCAAAACCGTAGTCTTTGATCAGCTGCCCGCTTTTGTACACAATGCTGCTGTCGTGACCTCTGCCGGAAAGCCGCAGCACTTCATCGTCAAAGGACTGCACGCCAAGCTCTATGGTATCTGCGTCGTAGGCTTTCAGATTATCCAGAATTTCTTCATCAATATAGTCCGGTCTTGTGGACATATGAATCTTGTGGATTCTGCCTGCGTCCTTGTATTTCTTTGCTACAGCAAGGTAAGCAGACTGCGCCTCTATGGGAATACCCGTAAAGCTGCCGCCGAAGAAGGCAACTTCAATGGTTTCGGTCTTGGCAGGCTCCAAGGTAGAAAGCCAGGTTTCTATGGTATTTACAACATCTTCCTCCGTCGGCGCATCCTGTCTTGCCGTAATCTTCTTCTGGTTGCAGAAAATGCAGTCATTGGGACAGCCTTTGTGGGGGATGAAGATGGGGATCATCGCATGCTTTTTCACTTGTCTTTTATGCCCTAGCCCGGTTTCTGACAGAAACCGATGGCAGGTCAAACGCCAGAAAATCCAAAATCTAGGATTTTGTGATTTTTACGGCGCACCTCCTTTTACATGTTTGTCTACAATTTCGCAAAACTTTGCGTGTGGTTAAACCGCTTATAAAATCGATCCGATATCGGTCAGCTTAAACTGCGGGAACCACTTGCAGGTGAGACCTCGCTTTTCGATAAAATCCACGATGGAAGAAAAGTCCGGATGACCGAACAGATCACCGTGGAAGATGATTTCTTTTCCGACTCTGCCGCTGGTGCCGCCGATGAAACCGGTGTCATATCCATCCAGTCTGACAAACCCCGGTGCAACGCGAAGCACAGAGAGATCAGGATATTTGCTGCAGGCGTTGATAATACCTTCGTCGTAGGTAATGATGGAAGTTTCGTCGACGATGACGACGCTGCACTTTGTGTAGCCCTGCTGCACGTCAATTAAGGTCATTCCCATTTCTTTTGCAGCAAGCAGGAGCTTTTCGTTGGTAATGGCCAAATTGTGAATAAAATATTTTCCAGTACAGGCGGCGTTGAAAGCAGCCTCGGCAGGATAATCCTTCCCTAAATCTTCTTTCGCAGCAAAAAATATGGGCGCGTTTTGTTCTATGCCCATTTTACATAAAAATACATCGGGATGGTTTGCGATTGCTCTGTCGA
This sequence comes from uncultured Eubacterium sp., assembly GCA_947367725.1. GTDB lineage: Bacteria > Bacillota > Clostridia > Peptostreptococcales > Anaerovoracaceae > Senimuribacter. The sequence continues at coordinate 391 of CANBFZ010000164.1, read as the reverse complement.
CAATGCCTTCCGAAGCTACAAATTCTAAAGTACAGCCCGAAGCTTCCAGGTATTCTTTTAGTCTGCTGTTTGCGTCTTTTGCGATATAAATTTTGTTCATAATGTTATTTTAACATGAAAAAAGCAAGAAAAAAAGAGCAGATTGTTTTTTCTTTGCATATCCTCTTGACTTTGTGACCGCAAATGTGGTTACATGGAAGTAACGTTTAAGAGGAAAGGAGATTGCATATGGACAAAAACAATACGTTAATGACATCAGGTACAATTTGGAAGGAAATCCTCCTTTTTTCAATTCCGCTGATTTTAGGTAACTTATTTCAGCAGCTTTATAATATTGTAGACTCTGTAATTGTAGGAAATATTGTGGGAAGCCAAGCACTTGCGGCAGTAG
>CANBFZ010000163.1 GCA_947367725.1 uncultured Eubacterium sp. | reverse complement strand
GGATTGCGGTTCGCGACCCGAAGGATGCGGAGGGGCTTTCTGTGGAACAGGGGGATACCAAGCTGAAGCATACGCCGGCAGGATTTGCGGGACTTGATATCACGCCGCTCTTTGATACTATTACTACACACTGTGAACCGTATCAGGATTTGCGCGAAGAACCGCTGCAGCTGCAGGTGTCAACTTTGGCATACGATGATTACATCGGCAGACTTGGCATTGGTAGAATTACCAAAGGCGTTCTTTCGGAGGGGCAGACTGTTGCGGTCGCCAAGGACAACGGAGAAATTGTACAGCGAAAAGTCAACCAGATCTTCGTTTACCGCGGACTGAAACGGGTTGCGGTATCGCAGGCGGAATGCGGCGATATTGTTGTAGTTTCTGGTATTTCCGATATTTCTATCGGAGAAACCATTTGCGATACGACAAACCCTGAGCCCATGGAAATGATTCACATCGAAGAGCCGACCCTTTCCATGAATTTCATGGTAAACAAATCGCCGTTTGCTGGCAAGGTCGGTAAATTTGTCACTTCCAGACATATCAGGGAAAGACTGCATAAAGAATTGGAAGTTAATGTAGGCTTAACAGTGGAGGATACGGACTCTACAGATAGTTTCAAAGTATCTGGCAGAGGGGAACTGCATCTTTCCATTTTGATTGAGAATATGCGGCGGGAAGGCTATGAACTGGCTGTTTCCAAGCCGGAGGTCATCTATAGAAAAGATGCGCAGGGCAAGAAGCTGGAACCCATTGAGGAAGTAGTACTCAGCGTGCCCGATGCATATACAGGTACCGTCATTTCTAAGCTGAATCTGCGAAAGGGTATTATGGTGCAGATGGCGGGGGAAAATGGATATTCTAAACTAGAATATCATGTACCGACCAGAGGCTTACTCGGCTATCGTTCTGAATTTATCAACGATACCCATGGAGAAGGGACGATGGAGCGTAGATTCTTGACCTTCGAGCCGTACAAAGGCGATATCGCAGGTAGAACCAACGGTGTTGCCATTGCCATTGAAGAGGGGGTTTGTACCCCTTATGCGCTGTTCAATATCAGCGAACGTGTACAGATGTTTGTAGAACCGGGCACCCGTGTTTATGAAGGGATGATTGTCGGCATGAATTCTCGAAGTGACGACATGGAAGTTAATCCGTGCAAAGCAAAAAAAGCGACCAATATGCGTGCCGCCGGCAACGACGATGCAGTGAAACTTTCACCGCCGAGAACCTTTACGTTGGAAGAGGCACTGGAATTTATTGCCGATGATGAACTGGTAGAAATCACGCCGGATGATATCAGACTGCGTAAAAAATTGTTGCGGGAAATCGAACGGAGAAGATCCGGGCGTTAGCCGTATCATGATGTTTTGGCGTAAGTTTTGCAAATAGCAAAAAAATAGAGGAAAATACAAACCTTATCAAGGGTTTCTGTGTTTTCTTATGACCTGGAGTCGATCATGTCAGAAAAAAACATTGATTTTTTAATAGATTTGGGAATCGCGGCGGTCGTGCTTGTGCTCGGCTGGATTACCATCAGAGTGATTCTCAGAATTGAAAGAAAAGCGCTGGAAAAGTCCCATCTGGATGAGGCGCTGTATCTGTTTATTTTGAAAGCCAGCAGGATTCTTTTATGGATTGTTTTGATTGTATCGGTGCTGCCGATGGTCGGCGTTAGTCCGGCTTCTCTGGTTGCCATGCTTGGCGCAGGCGGTGCTGCCATTGCTTTGGCACTGAAAGACAGTTTAGGGAACGTAGCCGGCGGTATCATCATACTGATGAATAAGCCGTTTCATAAAGGCGATACCATTGAGGTCAGCGGTACTACCGGTGTGGTGGATGCCATCGATCTTTTGACCACCAGGCTGCATACTTTTGATAATAAAGTAGTGACCATACCCAATGGAACTATTACCACATCGGTTTTAACCAATTACTCCAGAGAGCAGATGCGCAGAGTGGACTGCACCTTTGGCATCAGTTATCAGGCGGACATCGCCGAGGCAAAGGAAATTCTGCGCACCGCTGCCCAAAATTGTCCGAAGGCTTATGAAGATCCGGCATTTGTCATCGGTGTTGCTTCTCACGGAGAACACGCAATTTTGCTGGATTTGAAAGTTTGGTGTTCCACAGAGGACTATTTTGATGTAAAATATTATCTGGAGGAACAAGTAAAAGTTGCTTTTGACCAGGCGGGTATTGAAATTCCATATCCCCAGGTTGATATTCATATCATTCAATAGTTTTTTAATTTTAATTTTTTTATACCTTCCTGGCGTGCAGCACAGGGCAGCATGGCGGGGAGGGGAGAGAATGGGAGAGAAAAGATGAAAGAAATTAAAAAATTCAAGAGAGTCTTGGTCGCCAATCGAGGCGAGATTGCAATCCGAATTTTCCGTGCTTGTAATGAGCTTGGAATCAGAACCGTTGCAGTTTACTCAGAAGAAGACAAGAATTCGCTGTTCAGAACCAAAGCAGATGAATCCTATCAGATCGGCAAAGGCAAAGCGCCAGTTGCGGCATACCTTGCCATTGAGGAAATCATCGAACTGGCAAAAGCCAAGGGTGTAGACGCCATTCATCCGGGCTATGGATTCCTTTCCGAGAATCAGGAGTTCGCAGCGGCATGTGAAAACGCAGGCATTGAATTTATCGGACCAACTGACAAGATGATGGGCAGCTTGGGCGATAAGATTCAGTCCAAACTGGTCGCTATGAAAGTAGGCGTACCTACGATTCCTGGCGTAGAAAAGGCAATTCAGACAGAAAAAGAAGCAGTCGACTTTGCACAGAAGTGCGGCTATCCGATTATGCTGAAGGCAGCAGCCGGCGGCGGCGGACGCGGCATGCGTATTGTAAGAAACGAACAGGATTTGCTGCCAGAGTACAGAAGTGCGAAAAGCGAAGCGAAGAAAGCCTTTGGTATCGACGATATCTTCATTGAAAAATACTTAGAAAGCCCGAAACACATCGAAGTGCAGATTTTGGGTGATAAATACGGAAATGTAGTACATCTCTGTGAAAGAGACTGCTCCATACAGAGAAGACACCAGAAGGTTATCGAGTTTACACCGGCGCTGTGTCTCACAGAAGAAAAGAGAAAGGCGATCTGCGAAGACGCGCTGAAAATTGCAAGAGCCGTGAATTACAGAAGTGCCGGTACCGTAGAGTTCCTTCTCGACAAACACGGAAACCACTACTTTATTGAAATGAACCCGAGAATTCAGGTAGAACATACGGTAACGGAAATGGTAACGGGTATTGATATCGTGCAGTCCCAGATTCTCATCGCGGAAGGCTATCCGCTGGATTCTGACGAAGTTGGTATCAGAAGTCAGAAAGACATTCAGATGCGAGGCAACGCCATTCAGTGCAGAATTACTACAGAAGATCCTGCCAATGGCTTTGCGCCTGACACCGGCACCATCGAGCTTTACAGAAGTGCTTCCGGTTACGGCATCCGTCTTGACGGCGGCAACGGTTTTACGGGTTCTGTGGTATCTCCGTACTATGACAGCTTGCTGGTTAAGATTACGGCATATTCCAACACCTTTGAAGGTGCAACCAGAAAGGCGATTAGAGCCCTGCGTGAAACCCAGATTAAAGGCGTGAAGACCAACATCGGCTTCCTGCTCAACGTACTGAACCATCCGACTTTCAAGGCAGGCGACTGTGATACCGGGTTTATCGCGGCAAACCCTGAACTTCTCAACATCAGAAAAGCCGATGACAGAGAACTGAAAGTACTGACTTATATCGGAAATAAAGTGGTCAACGAGACAAAGGGCGTGAAGCCGCAGTTTGACGTGCCGGTATTCCCGAAAATTCCAATGACGGAAATCAATACCCTGAAAGGCACCAAGCAGCTTCTCGATATGGAAGGACCGGAAGCCGTTGCAAAATGGACTAAGGCACAGAAGAAACTGCTGATTACGGATACAACGACCAGAGATGCACAGCAGTCTCTGATGGCAACCAGAGTCAGAACTGTAGATATGGAAAAGATTGCGCCGGCAATGGCGCTTTACGGCAAAGATCTGTTCTCCATCGAAATGTGGGGCGGCGCGACCTTTGACACATCTTTCCGATTCCTCAAGGAATCTCCATGGGAAAGACTGGAGACACTGCGCACAAAGATTCCTAATGTCATGTTCCAGATGCTGATTCGCGGCGCTAACGCAGTCGGCTACAAGAATTATCCGGATAATGTGATCAGAGAATTTGTGAAACAGTCCGCAGCTGCCGGCATTGACGTGTTCCGTATCTTTGACTCCCTCAACTGGATTCAGGGCATGGAAGTGGCGCTGGATGAAACGCTGAACCAGGGCAAAATTGCAGAAGCATGTCTGTGCTATACCGGTGACATTTTGGATGATTCCAGAACCAAGTACAATCTGGATTATTATATCAGAATGGCAAAAGAACTGGAAAAACTCAAAGCGAAAATGGCAGGCGGTGCAGCGGAAGGCATTCTTTCCGGCAAGGTGGAAATCAACGGCATGGCTGTGCTTGCGGCAGAAGTCAAGGATATGGACGGCAATGCTATGCGCATTCTTGGCGACCAGCTCAAGGATAAACTGGGCAGCGGCGTAGTTGTGCTTGCCGGCGCCAAGGACGGCAAGGTCAGCCTGCTGGCAATGGCAACGGAGGACCTTGTGAAAAAAGGCGTACACGCCGGAAATATCATCAAAGCGGCGGCGGCAGTCTGCGGCGGCGGCGGCGGCGGACGCCCGAATATGGCGCAGGCGGGCGGCAAGGACGCCTCTAAAATTGGCGATGCGCTGGAAAAAGCAAAAGAGATCATAGCGGAACAGACGAAATAAACATAAAATCAAATCAGCCCTGCTCTGGCTGCGTATCCATGCTGTCAGGGCAGGGCACTTAAACAGTTAGAAATGGGGAATTGCAATGCACACATATGTCACACAGTTTGTTATGGCATACCACGCGGAACAGGACCACCTGCGCGCACTTCTGCCGGAGGGCTTTGAATCCCTCCGCCCTGTCCTCCGCATCAATGCGGAAATTCGCAGGGGCAGAAAAGACACAATTTATCTGGAGCTGAATACACCCGTTGCAGGCTTCGGCAAACGCGGCTGGCTGAACATTGCAAACTGGGAAAGCCCTGAAACAGATATTTCCTGTAAAACAGCCAAAAATGCGACAGTTTTCCGCGCCCCCTTTCTGGAAATCTGC
>CANBFZ010000162.1 GCA_947367725.1 uncultured Eubacterium sp. | reverse complement strand
GAAAAAATGAACGTTGGATTTCCAACGTTCATTTCATTGATTGGTACACCCACAGGGGCTCGAACCCTGGACACCCTGATTAAGAGTCAGGTGCTCTACCAGCTGAGCTATGGATGCACATAATTCAGTTCTGTGCTCATTGGCACATTTGATATAATAACACTTTTTCAATGGCTTGTCAATCACTTTTTTATTTTTTACTGTAGTGGATAACGCCTATCGCCACGCATGTTATTTTTTCATTTGACCCTGTTCTTTCTCTGCACACCCTTAAGCATTGGTACTGACAAAATATCAGTAAAACACAGGATTTTGTCTGTAAATCGTCAAATATCCCATCCTCGCACAGTCGAAATCCTGACAATACTGACAGAATCAAAAAAAATTGTCAGCTTTGTCAGGATTCTTCGCTAAAACACTGACAGAACTGACAAGAATTCGGGAAACTGTCAGTATTGTCAGCATCCCGGCAGTTCTAAACAATTTTTGTAAGGCTTGCTGTAACCGCACGCTTTCCATTGCTTCCCATTCCGCGGTTCCCCTGCCAACTCCATTAATTAGGATGCGGCGGCAGAAACTGCCGCATCTGTTACAGCAGCTCCAACAGTTCCAATAATTCTTTGTCGCCTTCCGGCTGTTTATGCTCTTCCGGATTTTCTTCCGCCATCTTCCGATACTTGATCATCATATCTGCAAAAATTTCTGCAGAAGTCGGCGGCGTATAGCTAATGGTATTGGCGCCTGCCTGAATGGTTTCCAAAATGGTGTCGTCTGTCGGGCCGCCGGTAGCAATAATCGGGACTTTGGGAAAGTCTTTGCGGATATATCGAACCAACTCCGACGTCTTTGCGGCGGCGGAAACATTAAGAATGTCCACACCGGCTGCAAGGCGCGCGTCAATATCCGTCTTATCACTGACGACTGTCGCTACAATCGGAATATCGATGACACGTTTGATCATTGCCACATTCTCATTGGTCATAGGTGCGTTGACGACAACCCCATAGGCGCCCTGCGCTTCCGCATCCTTGGCCATAATTGCCGCACGAAAACCCTGGGTCGTCCCACCACCGATCCCCGCTAACACAGGAACTGACGATGCATTGATAATCGCATCAGAAATAATCTGCTGCGGCGTAAACGGGTACACCGCTAAAATCGCATCGGCGTTACAATTTCTGATGATTGCAATATCTGTAGAAAACAACACGGATTTCAATCTGCGTCCCATGATGACTATGCCTTTCGCCTGCCAGATGACTTCCGGTATCTGTATATACTTCGCTCTTAGCGTACCACTAATTCTAGGTATTTCTTTATCTCCCATACAAAACCTCCTCCTGCTTGTGCACCACAAAATCTGTGCAGTTTTATTCTAATTATACACCAGCAGGCATCGCCTGTTCAATTATTTTTGTTCATATTTTACCAAAATTATGTTATACTGTTGATAGTCTCATCTGATAAAAGCGCCTGCCGCACCCGCGTGCCGCATCTGGCCATTTTACCTTGTGAGACTGCTTGTGGTTTATTTAGAAAGGAGATTTTTACAATGTTTTACAGATACAAAACCCAAGGAACTTGCGCCGGCTATATTGACGTAGACGTCGAAGACGGCATTCTAAAAGAAGCCGTTTTCCACGGAGGCTGCAACGGAAATCTACAGGCAATCAGCACGCTGGTTTCCGGTATGGGCGTAGAGCAGCTGACGCAGAAGCTTTCTGGCATCCGCTGCGGTTTTAAACAGACTTCTTGCCCCGATCAGCTGGTAAAAGCAGTAGAAGCTGCCATCGCGCAGGAAGAGGGCAAATAAGCATGACAGATTTTTTATGCAGACACTTCGTCAAAAACTTTACACAAGTAAAAGACCCCCAAGTACGAGAAAATTACGGCAAACTGGCCAGCGTGGTCGGGATTGTTTCCAACGTACTTCTCTGTATTTCCAAAATACTGGTGGGGATAATTTCTGGAAGTATTGCCATCATCGCTGACGGCATCAACAATCTGGCTGACGCATCTTCTTCTGTCATTACACTGGTAGGGTTTAAGCTTTCCGCCATGCCTGAAGACGAAGAACATCCCTACGGGCATGCCCGTATCGAATACATAAGCGGAATGATTGTGTCCGTCCTCATTGTCGTAGTCGGCATCCAGCTGATTCAATCTTCTGTGGACAAAATCCTGCATCCTTCTCCCCTGGAATTCAGCTGGTCCATCGTGATCGTGCTGGTCATCGCCATCCTCTTGAAAATCTGGCAGGCGATGTTTAATATGAAAGTGGGTAAGAAGATCAGTTCCGTGGCGCTGACCGCCACAAGTGCAGATAGCAGAAACGACGTTATTGCAACGACTGCAGTACTTCTTAGCATTGTCATCGGCAAAATCAGCAATTTGCAGATTGACGGTTACATGGGCATGCTGGTGGCGTTGTTCATCATTTGGTCCGGCATTGGACTGATCAAAGAAACCATGAGCCCGCTTCTTGGCGAAGCGCCGGATCCCGAACTGGTCGCAACCATCGGCGAAATGGCGTCCCAATTTGAAGGCGTGCTGGGCATCCACGATTTAGTGGTCCATAACTACGGACCTGGAAAAATTTTCGCATCGATCCACATCGAAGTCGACGCCAACGGCGATTTGCTAGAGAGTCACGACATGGTGGACAATATCGAACGACAGCTTTCCAAAAATCTGCACATTGTGCTGACTGCACACATGGATCCCATCAAAATAGATGATCCGGTGGTCACCCAAATGACCGCAATTACAGACCAGGTCACTGCAGACCTGGAGGGCGTGTCTAACGTGCATGATTTGCGCGTTGTGCCGGGTCCGACCCACACCAACATCATCTTCGATGTAGTCGTAAACCCAGGCTGCAAACTTTCTTCCAAAGAAATACACGCCGCCTTTTCCGATGCGATCAGCGCAATAAACGAAAACTACTTTGTCGTCATCAACTTTGACAAGAATTATGTCAATATGCCCTAACCAAAATATTTCGCTGATCTACTACCGTTGCCAGCAATTCACACAAAAGAAAAAGGCGCCGTTCTAAGAACAGGCCTTTTTCTTTTTAGCAAGTAGCATCTTCCTGCGGCGGCACAGTCTCTTCCGCATGCTCTGCTGATTCAGTCTGTGCAGCTGCCTCCTCTGCGGGCACAATTGGCAGTAAAATTCTTACAGTAAACATACGCGCTTGCTCATCGTAAGAAAAATCCCCGCCTAAATCGCTGCAGATTTTTTCACAGGTTTTCAGTCCAATTCGCGTACTTTCCACTTTTTTGACTTCCTCTGGCATCCCGTTGATTGCCAGAATCTTCACCTGCGATTCCTCCGTTTCCGCATAAATGCAGACCACTTCGCGCTTATCCGCATATTTCATGATATTGGAAAAAATATTGTCAAACAGTCTGCGCAGCCCCGAAATATCTGCGCAAATCTGCACTTCTGGAATATTAAAATAAAATTCCACTTGATAGCCATAGCTGATAATCTCTGCGCTGTGTTCAGACAGCAGCTGCTGAAACAGAATACTCGCATCGAAAACTTCCAGTTCTTTATCTGTTTCCTTGTTCCCAAATACTAGAAAATACTGGAACAACTTGTCCGACAAATCTTTCAGCTGAAATGCCTTATCTCTGCAGGAAGAAATATATCGATCCAAATCCTCCTGACTTTCGTACTTTCTGCCCTCGATAATATCCAGATAACCGATCATAGAAGTCAGCGGCGTTCTGATATCGTGGGACATCGAAGTAATCAGCTGATTATTGGCTTCCCACGCATCCTTCTCGCTTTGATGTTTCTGCAGAATAGACGACCGCATGACATTGACGCCGTCTGCCAGCATCCCGATTTCATCATTGCGGGTCCCTTTAATCATATGATCTAGTTTTCCGTCACTGACGATATTCACCTCTGCCGCCAGGGTCATAATTCGTTTGGCAATGTAGCCGTGGTATAGCAGCAATACCAGGAACAAGGTCAAAAAACTCAAAACCAGGCTGACCGTCTCTGTGATTCGTCTCCAGCCTTCTTCTTTATATACATCGATGTAGGTGTAATATTCCCGATCTGCATAAGAAACAATCCGGTTTCGTACATCTTCATGAAATGTGTCGCGTTCAATCCGTTCTATCTTTTTCTGCGAAAAATAGTTCTCGTCCTGCCCACTGTTGGCAGTTAAATTCTCATCCAGGGTGTCCTCCTGTTCAGAAGTCACCACCCAGCCTGCATCTAAAATCGTATCATAGTTGTCCCATATGTAGAGATAGGTATACCCCTGTTCCGATACCCAGTTTCTAAGCACTTCCGTATCGGTGCCTTTGACGTGATGCTCTGCGATGTAGGTTTCCAAATCCGCAAAGGCCGCGCCGACATTTTTTTCGACTGCTGCCTCACTGGTAAAGTTCACCGTAATGATATAATTAGAAAACCAGGTGCTAAGCACATACACACAAACTGCAAGAAAGATACCGAGCAAAGTCACTACGGTCATCTTCAGGTTCAGGGAAATGAACTTTTTCTTTTTATTCAACCTTGTACCCCTTCCCCCATACCGTCTTGATTACTTTTGGCTTATTGACATCCTCCTCCAGTTTCTTGCGGAGATTCAAAACGTGTACCATAATGGTATTGCCGGCAGACGGCAGGTACTTCTCTCCCCACACGCCTTCATAGAGGTCTTTATTCTCCACAATTTCTCCACGATGTTCAATGAAGTACCGCAAAATATCGTATTCTTTATCTGTCAGAGGAATTTTTTTATCCCCTCTGACTGCGGCTCTCTGCTTGCTGTCGATGGAAATATTGCCGCCGATGACAGTCTCTTCTTGTGCAATGGGAAATCTGCTGTAATATTCCTTATATCTGCGAAGCAGTGATTTTACCTTCATTAAAAGCTCCGTCTGGGAAAACGGTTTGACCAAATAGTCGTCTCCGCCCTCCGAGTATGCTTCTACCTTGTCCTGCTCCTGGGACTTGGCTGTCAGAAACAGAACCGGCACCGAGGAAGTTTCCCTGATTTTAGCACAGACTTCCACGCCGGAAAGCCCCGGCATCATAATGTCTAAAATGACCAAATCAATTAATTGATTTTCTTTTATCTTTTCCAGCGCAATTTCTCCGTTTTCGGCCTGGTCGACAACATAACCTTCACTGCCAAGCAGCACAGTTAATACCTCTCTGATATTAGGGTCGTCGTCCAC
>CANBFZ010000161.1 GCA_947367725.1 uncultured Eubacterium sp. | reverse complement strand
TTTTGAGGATTTGAAAGTAGATATGGAGCTGACCGGCACGGTGCGCAATGTAGTCGATTTTGGCGCATTTGTGGACATCGGCGTGAAGCAGGACGGACTGGTGCACGTATCTCAGCTTTCCAATCAGTTTATCAAACACCCGATGGATGTGGTTTCTGTTGGCGATACGGTGAAAGTGAAAATTCTCAGTGTGGATATGGAAAAGAAAAAAATTGCACTGACGATGAAGTTTTAGAAAGGGAGGTGCGCCATGGCAATCCGTACGATTTTGTTTGATTTTGACGGAACCGTTGCGAACACCAATGGTTTGATTATCGATTCCTGGCAGCACGTTTACAGGAGGATTTTGGGAAGAGAAGCTGATGAAGCGGACATCAAAGCCACTTTCGGCGAGCCCCTTGCCATCAGTATGGAAAAGGCATTCCCTGCTACACCAGTCGAAGAAGCCATTGAGATTTACAGAACCCATCAGAAGGATATTTTTGAGGAAATGATTGAACCGTTTCCCGGTATGATAGAGCTGGTGCGGGGATTAAAAGTACGCGGGTTTCAGGTCGGTGTTGTGACTTCCAGGCTGCGGCATTCCACGTTGGTGGGACTTGATAAGTTTGGCATGACAGAACAACTTGACTGCCTTGTGACCTGTGAAGATACCGATAAGCACAAGCCGGATCCGGCGCCGGTGCTGATTGCGCTTGAGAAACTTTCTGCCCGTGCGGAAGAAACACTGATGATAGGCGACAGCATGTTTGACATAAAATGTGCACACAATGCCGGTGTTAAGGCAGTCTTGGTCGGCTGGGCAGAAGCTACTAGCGAAGAAGATCTGCACGGCGCGGACAAACCTGACTATTATATCGAGACAGCAGAAGCGCTTTACGGACTTCTTTAGAGACTGAGGAGAAATCATGCTGCAGATCTTTTACGGAAGAGAAAGTATAGAGAAAGAAAAATTCATCTATGAAGAGATTGGCAGAAATCCAGGAAGAACGCTGGTGTTAGTGCCAGATCAGTATACGCTGGAAGCGGAGAAGCAGGCATTTTCTTTTCTGCAGACAGAAAGTATGCTGGATGTGGAAATTACCGGTTTCTCTCGTCTGGGGAGTCGGCTGATTTCCGCCCAGGGCGGCGGCAGAAAAACGTTTATCGATAAATATGGCAGGCACATGCTGTTGGCGCAAATTGCGAAGACCTGCGAAGACCAGCTGCAGGTATTGAAAGGCAGTCTGCGGAAACCGTCTTTTCTAGAGATGACGAACAATTTTATCTCTGAAATGAAACAATATAATGTTGTGCCTGGTGACCTTACGGCACTGGGCGCACAGCTTGAGGAAGATAGCTTGCTGCGGGCGAAATTAGCGGATTTGCAGCTTATTTTCAGTGCCTATCAGGCGCGGATTAAAGACCGGTACACCGATTCGGAAGATCTGATTGATCTGTATATGCAGAAAATCAGCAGCTCTGAGATGATTGCAGAGAGCAGCATTTGGGTTTACGGTTTTGACAGCTTTGCACCAAAGGCGCTTGGCGTGCTGGGCCATTTGATGAAAACGGCAAAGGACGTCAATGTATTCCTGACCTATGATAGAGACTGCAGAGATGCAGAACTTTTCCGTCTGCCGGAGCTTGTTATGACCAATTTGGAAAAGCAAGCGGCAGCATTTGGTGTTGCAGTAAAGCGGCGCCAGGTGGCGGCAGGCACCGGGTATGATGCACACCGCAGTCCTGCGATTGGACATATTGAAAAAGAACTCTATGCGGTAGGGCAGAAAAAAGCGGCGCTTGCCGATTTGTCACAGACAGAAGATGCATCGGTGACTGTTGTTGCGGCAGCGAACATGTACAGCGAGGCTGAATCTGCGGCATCTTATCTGTTACACTTGATTCGGGATAAGGGGATGCGGTACCGGGATATTGTGGTCATTTGCAATGACCAGACGGTGCGGGGCTCTATCATCAGTCGGGTATTTGAGGAATACGGACTGCAAGTGTTCGACGACCAAAAACGATCTGTCTTAAGTTCCCCGATTGCACTCTTTGTGTTGGGGCTTTTGGAAGCCGTGGCATCTGGGTATCGAACCAGTGATATTTTTAAAGTGTTAAAGACGGGATTTTCTTCTCTATCCGATGAAGAAATTGAGATACTGGAAAATTATACAATCAAATACAGAATTAAGGGCACGATGTGGCGAAGGGATTTTGTCAAGGGTCAGCTGGAATACGGCGTAGACGGTCTTTGCGAAATCAATGAGATTCGTCAGCGTGCGATGACTTTGTTTGAAGGGCTGAAAGATCTTTGTGGCAACGTGGCAAACACCGGCGACTTTGTTTGCCGTTATTATGATTTCCTCATAGAGGATTGCCAGCTAGGTGAGCAGATAAGCACCCTTCTTGCGGCACAGGAAAGTCAGGGTCTGCTGGATTTGGCAGAAGAAACGACGCAAATTTGGGGACAGATTGTAGGTTTGTTTGATCAGATTGCAGAACTTTCTGGTACAGAATCCTTTGCCCTTGGGGAATTTACAGAACTTTTAGGGACAGGCCTTTCACAGCTGGAAATCGGCGTGTTGCCGCCGACGGTCGACGATATTCTTATGGGGACGATGCAGCGCACCAGAAGCGGTAGGATTAGAGCCATGCTGATCATCGGTGCAAACGAGGGGCTACTCCCCGCAAAGACAGCGTCAGAGGGACTTTTTAGTGTAGAAGAACTGGAGTTTTTTGCCGAGGAAGGGAAAGAACTCTGCAAGGTAGAAAAAGTACGCGTGATGGAAGAGGCGTTGGCGATTTACCGAAATTTATCAAAGCCAGAGGAATCCCTTTGGATCAGTTATTCTGCCAGCGATGAGGAAGGGAAAGAAAGCAGACCGTCCGAAATTGTTGACACGCTAAAACGCATATTTCCGGATCTTACTGTACGGCAGGATGTGGTCAGCAGCGGCGACATGCGACAGGTGATCGGCGGCAGAATCAATACGCTGCGCCATTTGACGGAAGTGCTTCTTTCTGTACGCCGCGGAGAAAAGATTGACAACAGGTGGCAAGCTGTGGTAGACTGGTATCGTACTTATGAGCCAGAATTGCTTTCTCGTGTTGTGCGAGGATTGGACTTTACCAACACACAGAACGATATTCCCGCGGCGCTCGCGGCGCTGTTATATCAGAAAGACAGCAAGCTGCCGCTGGTGCTGAGTCCATCCAGATTGGAGAAGTTCAGCAGATGCCCGTTTTCCCATTTTATTGCTTACGGGCTTAGACCGGAAGAACGGCGTATTTTTGAAGCGTCCGGACGAGAGATTGGCGATATCTACCACAAATGTCTGATGGAAATTTCGCAAAAACTGACGGCAGAGGATCGCTGGGATACAATTACAGAGGAAGAATGCCGCAGCATCGTCGGCGAAACTGCCCAGAGAGAGGCAGCAGGCTATCGAGAAGGTGTTTTCAACTTTGGAAACGAGGAGCGATATAAGACCAGAAGAATTGAAGATACTTGTTTCCATGTCTGTTGGGCGTTGATCGAACAAGTGCGTGCAGGCAGTATCCAAGAGAGTCTTTACGAGGTGCCATTCGGTAGGGAGCGTACAATTGCCCCCCTCGAAGTAAAGTTGGATGACCGCAGCATATATATAGAAGGAAAAATCGACCGACTTGATGTACTAGAGCAGGATCGGGTGAAGATTATAGATTATAAGACAGGGAAGGAAACGTTCGCTGTTGAAGAAGCCAGAGCCGGTTATCGGCTGCAGCTGATGCTGTATCTGAAAGCGGCGCAGGGGAAGATGCGGAAACCTGCCGGTGTATTTTATTTTCATATTGCAGATCAGCGTGTGGATTTGACCGGCGTGGACAAAGAAAAATTTTTTGAAAAAATTTCAAAAGAAATGCAGAAATCTTTCCGATTAAGTGGTATAATGGTAAATAGCAGTCAGGTGATTCAGGATATCGCCGGAGAATTCAGTGGCTTTTCGGACATATTGCCCCTTCGTAAGAATGCAGGCGGCGAGGTTTTGGGAACGTCTGCCGGATTTTTGCTCAGCGATACGGAATTTGCGCAGCTGCAGGCGGATGTGGACAGACAGATTGAGAAACTCTGCAGACAGCTGGCAGACGGCAGAATTGCCATTCATCCGAAGAAGACAGAGAAACAGTCCCCCTGCACTTATTGTGCGTACAAGGGAATTTGTAGGTTTGACCTCAGTTTTCCAGGCTGTAATTACGAGATCATTAAATAAATCGATAGGATGCAGGGCAGCGTCTTTGATAGCCGCCGCTCGCAGAATTTGCTTCCGTGGCTCAGTTGGCAGAGCAGCGCATTCGTAACGCGCAGGTCGCCGGTTCGATCCCGGCCGGGAGCTCCAGAAAATAACCCCTGAAATGGCTTGATTTCAAGACGTTTCAGGGGTTTTGTTTTATAGATGTGCAGTCACTTTTTTTATTCTAATTCTATAATATAAATTTCAATCCCATCAAGGGAGAAAGAAACAGTTACGCCAACCCCATCATAATTACGAGCATAATAGTAATCAATCGTATTGCGTTCTTCATCATAACTATCTCCCAAATAATCAAATCCGTAATTTGTCAACCAATACGCATAATAAGGTAAGATATCATCAAATTCATAATCATTGTCTAGAATTTCATCCCCCCAATAATAGTAAATTGCGCCTATGTCGTTGGTGTATATATCGTACGGGTCTACGGAGAAAAGGAGACCAAAATCGGGAACACCGAAATAGTAGTCGTAAGTGAAATCATCACACTCTATGAGACCCGATTTTATATTGCTGAATGAACTCTTTTTTCCGTTTTTGCCGATTGCCTTAACCTTATAATAATATTTTTTATTATACGAAATAGATTTATCTGTGAAAGATGTACTTGTTGTCACTTTGATGCGCTTATATTTTCCGCCTTTTTCAGCACGGTAAACCCAATACTTTTGCGCACCAGAACATTTCTTCCAAGAAATCTTAATGTGGGAATAGTGATTCACGTATTTTAGTGAAATTTTTGGTTTCGCTATTTTTGTAGATGCAGCATATACCGTTGAAGAAGTGAATGTTAAACCTGTATGTAATTCAACTAGGGGTGTACATACTGCAAATGTTAGCATCAGCATAATGCAGCAAATTGTCTTTAGAATTTTCTTCATCACATGGTTCCTTTCTTAATGCTTGAGTTACATAATAAATATTACTATATATTGAATATATTATAAGAAACT
>CANBFZ010000160.1 GCA_947367725.1 uncultured Eubacterium sp. | reverse complement strand
GGCAACCCATCGTCATCGGTATCGATGTTAATATCCGGAATTCCATCGTCGTTGGTATCCTTATTGAGGTCAGGATCCTGAATGATCGGCTTCGTTACATTATATGCCAGATGAATCGTCGTCTGATTCCCCTGTGCGTCAGTTACTGTGGTCGTCACCATATATTTTCCAGGCTTCGATAAGTCAATACTTTCAATTTCTTGACCGTCTGCACCCGTAATCGTAACTTCGGAAACCTTCAGCGGATTGCCCTTGTCATCTTTCAGTAAACGTCCATCAATCCCGATAAATACATACCGATCGTTGAAAAATTCTACTAGCTCATCCTTCGAAACGGTCTTATCTTTTTCCGTCTTCCGGTTTACTTTGTCATTGACTTTTCCATGCAGTCTGAAAATATCACCGTCATCTTCGATTCGTTCAATCTCACCTGGCTCCAAAACCGTCCCTTCTGGCTCTTCATCCGGATGATCCGGATCACTACCAGCTCCTGGAATGACCGGAGTAGGCGGATTTACAAATGGGAAGTTGGTCGGCTCATCCATATCAGAGCCACCTGGTGTGCCCGGCTTTTCTTCTGGTTTGACAAGAGAATAGGATTCTTCGTAGTTATACCCTTCTGTATATTTTGCTTCTACTACAAACTTGCCGGATTCCAGTTTTGGAATCGCTGGATAGGCGCCTGTGTTGAAAGAAATCACTTTGTCAATCACGCCATATGCATACTCTTCTCCGTTAATTTCTTCCTTTGCGGTTGTTGTATTCGCTTTGATCGGTTCTCCGACTTTAACCCCGTTGACATAAAACTGAATATATCCATCTGGCGCTTTGCAGGTAGGCTTTCTCTTTGCTGCCCCCTGTTTTGCCTTGGCTTTAAAGGTCATCTTCGTTACAATGGTTTCATGGGTAGCCGGGTCTTCTCCATATTCGATATCATAAGTCGCGTCTGCAATTTCTGATGGAATCTTATTGATAATTGCCCAGCCCGTTGCACGATGCCCCCAGTAACTTTGTGCAAAGTTCTCATAGCCTGCAAGCGTACCGTCAGAATATTGGGTCGAGGTCATCGTAAATTTCAAAATACCTGCGTCTTCCGGCAGCTTATTTCCAAGCTGCTGTTCTTGCTCAATCGGTTTCCCATTCTGTTTATCATAACGCTGCGCCTTATACGACACCTTTGAAGGATTATCTAAATATTTATTGTCTATTTTTCCGGTATAAAGTCCGATCTTCGTATCGATGACATTACCAGAAGCATCTTTGATTTCATTTTCAATCGTTGATACGTCAATGGCATTAAACGGTAAGCCATCGTAATCCTTGGTCATCTTTTCCTGACTATATTCATCTGGCAATTCAAAGTCTACATATCGTTTCAAAGGTGCTGCTGCATTAGGATCCTCCGTAGGTTTAACGGAACTAATGAAAAGCGGTTCTATATCCATTGCGATTTCATTTCCATCATCATCTACCGCAATAGGTTTCAAACTTACTTTTACTTCCTGCCCTGCAACAGGTTTTCCCTGAAAATCATATGGTAACCATAAATATAGTTTACCGTCATCGAAGAAAGACGGTGCACCATATTCGTATTTTTGACCACCGATCGATAGTTCCCAATCTGTAATCGCATGATTTTGGATAAACTCTTCCTTCGTCGTACCATCTGCCGTTTCGTACTTGATCTTTTCGCCAGATAAGTTCACAGTTGTTACAAAGACTCTTGTTTTCTTCGCTAAGTCTCCATAAGCCGTACCACCATTACATTGGAATTTTCCTGGTGCAGATAATCGAATGGAACCACCTGTAACCACAACGTCACCGCCGGCGCCTCCGATGTCATACCAACCTGCCTGCGATTTCGGCAACAATGTGCCCCCGGTAATCGTAATAGTCTTACCCGTATTGGTTCCAGCGCATCCCTGTCCAAACGCATTACTATGCTCAAATCCCTCGGATCTGAGAAATCCACCATTGATATTGATATCACCAGCGATGGTGCTCTTTGGCGTTTGACATAAAATCGCATCGGTAAACGCATAGGTGGTTTCTGCTCCATTGGACATTCCGCCAACGTATGTGCATCCGCCTCCAACACCTGCGCCATGATAAGATCCCTTTGCATCAATGTTTCCGCCGTTAAACGTAGTCACGGTACTACCGCCGGCATGCCCGCCGCCGATGCCGCATCCTGCGCCATATCGGCTTTCTGTCGGACCGTTTGCATATGCTTTAATCACGCCGCCGTTAAAGGTCATATCTCCACTATTTTCAATGGGACCGCCTCCGATTGCAGAGGCACGGAGACCACCGTTTACTTCTAAAGTGCCTGGATTTGCACTATCCAGCATCGTTAGCCGGTCTCCCGCCTTAACGACTGTACCGTCTAAAAGCGTTGCATCTCTGGACACCTTGCCGTCTTTTGGCGCTACAAACTGTCCATTCTGGTCTACGTTTCTGCGGCTATCATCAATGGTTAATTTAGAACCTTCTCCGCAGCGAATGCCCGGAGACTGGATTCCTCCATTGTCATTATTACAAGTCAGTCTATTGGTACTGCCATCGGCAAGGGTCAAATGCAAAGAAGTCGGATTGCTCAAATCTTCTTTATTTGTCACAATATTGACCGGATAGTAAGCGCTAATAGTTACGCCTGCAAAGGTTAAATCTGCATGCACGCCTGCTTCAATCAAAATCCCTGCATTTGACGTGCCGCTTGTCGATATCGTCAGTGGTGTACTTTTTTTGATTACAAGTGCCTGAAACGTTCGCGGCACTACATTACCGACTGCAGGCACATACTGACCAGAAGTACTTTCTGCATTTCCATACCCTTGCGTATGATATATGGTTTCTTTATACTCATAATCCACACCGTAGGTGCCGCCTTCTACCTGAAATGCACCGGTATCGTCTGCTCGTGGATCTATACCATCATCAGAAAACGCAACCATTCGCTGTCCCTTTTCGGATTCTTCTGCGCCTTCTAACACTTCTTCGTCCGTCGTTTCTTCCTGGTCTTCTTCGCCAACGTCAACATCGGCGCCATCTTCTATGCCGCCTTCCTCGTTTCCGTTTTCGCCTGGTGTTTCACTGTCTTCCGGGTTCACTTCATGGGTCTGATCATGCAAAGGTAAGTCAACCGCATAGGACTGACCCCCCCCCAGCCATTTTCCGGAAGAAAGTAACCCGCCTCCAAATGCGGAGAAAACGAAAAACAGACATAACACTTTTGCTAAAGCCTTCTTGCTAAACCCTTTCATCTGGTTTGCCTCCTTTTTCGTTTCGCAATAACTTTCTTTTTAAATACTTTTAATGACAAAACTGATTCGTTCTGTCTTATCACAAAACCAACCGTCTCTGCCAAAATTCAGTATACCACATCATGTATTTTTTTGTCAAGCCACGCCGAAAACAACATCGCAAATGCCACAGAAAAAAGAGCCTGACCGGCTCTTTTTCATCTTAAACAGAAGCAACCACTTCTACGATTTGAACTTTTTCCAGTATTCTGTGAACAAGTCATCCGCTTCTGCCCCCAGGTTTTTCAGTGCCTCACACTGTAGTAGAATCTCCTCTTCCGGGAACAGTACCTCCATCATTGCCTGGTCTTCTTTCACACCATCCACCACACTAATATTTGGAATGGAGTAGGTCAAGTAATCAAAATTGACCAATGCAGTATTTTTGTCCAGCATAAAATTGATCCATTTCTGCGCATTTTCTTTGTTTGCTGCTGCAGCAGGAATCGCCCAGGCATCTGTAAAGTACTCGCTGCCTTCTTTCGGCACCACATATGCCAGATTTTCTTTTTCTTCCTGACAGTAAAGCACTTCGCCGTTCCAGATTACGGCAATGTCTGCAGATCCACCCAAAATCATATCCCTGGCTGCATCGTTGGCATATTTATAAACCAACGGTTTCTGCTTGGTCAAGTACGCCGCTGCCGCAGAAAGTTCTGCTTCTGACGTAGTGTTCAAGGAATATCCCTTGGCTTTCAGTGCAATACCCATGGTATCCCGCATGCTGTCCGGCATAACAATTCTGCCCTTGTACTGCGTTTTCCACAGGTCATTCCAAGAAGTAATCTCTCCTTCCGGTATTTTATCTGTGTCATATAAAATACCCAGCGTACCCCAGGTATGTGGCACAGCGTACCGGTTGCCCGGATCAAAAGACTCGGAAAGTTCCAGATATTTTTTCTCCAGATTGGCCACATTCGGCACTGCCGCATAATCAATTTCGGCAAGAAGATTCTCCTCGATCAGCTTTTCTATCATATAATCAGACACACAAATCACATCGTAATTCACCGATTGATTTTTGATCACCGGATACATTTCCTCTGCCGTATCAAAAGTGTCCATCACCACTTTAATACCCGTCTCTTTTTCAAATTCGCCGATAAGCGCAGGGTCAATATAGTCGCCAAAAGCATAGATGTGCACTTCTTTTCCGCTTTTGGCACTTGTCCCCCCGCTGAGATAAAGGGTACCGCCAAGGAGGCACACGACCAGTACCGTCAGCACCGCCATGATACGCTTTTTCGACTTGCCTTCCGCCTTTGCTGACGCCACATTGGAAGTTGCGAGCACCAAAAGTACCGTGATAAAAATCACCGTAGACAGGGCAAACAGCGTTGGCCTGATGCCTACTTTCACCTGGCTATAGATCAAAGTGGAAATCGTATTGATTCCAGCGCCTCTCGTAAAGTGAGTAATCACAAAATCGTCAACCGACATGGTAAACGCCAATAAAAATCCGCTGACAATGCCTGGTCTGATTTCGGGCAGCACCACCTTATAAAAGGCGTAAAGCGGGCTTGCGCCCAAATCCAGGGCTGCTTCGTAGGTATTGCCGGATAGCTGCTTGAACTTTGGCATCACGGACAAAATGACATACGGAATGCAAAAGGTAATATGTGCCAGCAGTACCGTGCCCCAGCTCAGCGAAATGCCAAAGGCGATAAAGGCCATCATCAGAGAAATTCCCGTTACAATATCTGCATTCAAAAGCGGAATATTGTTTAGCGCCATGACTGCATGTTCGGTTCGCTTTTTCATGGACATAATACCGATGCAGGCCAGTGTACCGATGACTGTAGCAATGGCCGCCGCCGCAAGGGCGATGGTAAAGGTATTCCAGATCGCCTCCATAATCATGGTGTTTTCCAGCATTTCTCTGTACCATTTCAGCGAAAAGCCAGTCCAAAGAGACATGGATTTGCTCTC